>JBDLVO010000266.1:0-4195 GCA_039804805.1 Pseudomonadota bacterium | reverse complement strand
GCCCCGGACCCCCTTTGTTTTTGAAAAAGGGAGAGGTCTGGAGGCGCAGCCTCCAGGCGGGTCCGGGCGGCAGCCCGGCGATGCTCACAGATCGTGAATGCGGACGCCCGGACAGACGGCGCGGGCGATGTCGCACAGATGGCGGTGGTGGGTGAGGTAGATCACCTGCCCGGTTTCGGCCATCTGGGCGAACAGGCGGAAGGTTTCCTCGGCGCGGAAATCGTCGAAGGTTTCGAGGATGTCGTCGGCGACGAACGGCACCGCCGGGCGGGTGCGGGCGAATTCGAGATAGCCGGCCACCCGCAGCGCCAGATAAAGCTGGAAGCGGGTGCCCTTCGACAGGTCGGTCGCCAGTTTCGACCCGCCCCCGGCGGCCAGCGCCACCAGCACCTCGCCGTCCTTGTCCGGCTGGGTGGCGAGATCGGCATAGGCGCCCCGGCTGATCAGCCGCAGCGCCGCCGCCGCCCGCGCCAGCATCGCCCCGCGATGGCGCTCGCGGTACAGCCGCAACGCCTGCTCGGTCGCCAGCGCCCCGGCCCGCAGCCGCAGGGCGCGGCGCGCGCCGTCCTCGATCTCCAGCAGGATCGTCCGCCGCCGCGCCTCCAGCGCCGCCACCCGGTCGTCGCCGCCGACCCGGTCGAGCGCGGTCTCCGCCGCGCGCCGGGCGGCATAGGCCTCGCGCCCCTCCTGCTCCAGCCGGGCGATCTCCTCCGCCAGTTCGGCCTGTTCCACCTCCAGCGCCGCCGGATCGGCCGCCGCGCAGGCCGCTTCCGCCTGCTCGATCCGCGACAGGCGCAGGATGTCGAGGATCTCGTCGGCGAGGTCCGCCGCGTCAAGGCGCAGGGCCGCCCGCCGGGTCATCTGCCCCAGCCGCGCCGCCACCCCGTCGAGGTCGGCCCCCCCCAACGCCGCCATCAACGCCTCGGTCCGGCGGCGATGAGCCTGCTGGCGGCGCTCCAGATCCTCGGCCGCCTGTCGCGCCGTCTCCAGCCGTGCCGTCACGTCCGCCCGCCGGGTGGCCTCGGCCTCGGCCCGGCGGATCCGCGCCACGAGCGCCCGGGCCAGGTCGACCGCCGCCGCCGGGTCGCCGGCCGCGAGGCCCAGCCCGGCCGCCAGTGCCGCCACCCCGGCGGCGAACGCCACCTGATCCTGCTCCATCTTGACGATGCGGTCGGCCAGTCCGGCCCGCTCGCCGCAGGCGGCGGCCAGATCGGCCAGCACCGGCAGGCTGGCCCGCACCGTCGCCACCTCCGGCACCCCGCTTTCGCCCAGCCAGCAGGCGGCACAGACCTGCCGCCACGCCGTCTCCCATTTCTGCCGCTCCGCCTCGGCCCGGTCGGCGGCGCGGCGACGCAGGTCGCGCGCCTCGCGCCGCCGCGCCGCCTCGTCCCGCCGCTGTCGCCGCTCGACCGCCGCCGCCGCCACCGTCTCGGCCACCAGCAGCGGCGATTCGCCCGCCGCCAGGGGCCGACCGCAGGCTTGCTGCGCGGCGAGCAGGGCCGCCTCCAGCCGCGCGCCGTCCTGGCGGGCCTGCGCCGCCGCCGCCTCGGCGGTCCGCAGCGCCTGCCGGGCCACCAGCGCCCGCTCGCGCCGGGCCAGCCAGGACTCGATCTCGGCCACGCCCCATTCCGGCGGCAGCAAAGGCGACAGCGCGGCCCGCGCGGCGGCCACGGCGCGGTCGAGCCCGGCCCCCTCTTCCCGCGCGGCGGCCAGGGCGGCCTCGGCCTGTGCGAGCGCGGCGCGGTTTTCCGCCAGCGCCAGTTCGGTCTGGTGCAACTGGGCCAGTTCGGCGGTGTGGACGAAACGCCGGGCCAAGGCCGCGTCGTCCTGGCGCAGCAAATCGGCGAAGCGATCCGCCGTCGCCGGATCAAGCCGGGCACGATGCTCGACCCAGGCCCGATCCCGCTCGGCCCGCAGCGCCGCCGCCTCGCGGTCGGTGGCCAGCCTGCCGCCGCCAGCCAGCCCGTCGCGGCGGGCGGCCAACCGGGCGCCCTCGCCGCGCAGCCGTTCGATCTCGCCCGCCCAGCGTTCGACCTGCGCCGCCGCCGCCTGCCCGCTTTGCCGCCATGCCTGGAGGCGGGCCGGATCGGGCCCCACCAACGCCGGCAGATCGTCGGCCTCGCCCCGCCACGGCCGCAGCGTCACCAGCGCGTCGGCCAGGGCCGCCCCGGCCTCGGCGCGGGCGCGGTCGGCCCCGGCGGCGCGGGCGGCGTGGTCACTGCCCCGTCCGTCGCGCAACGCGGCGTCGAGCGCGGCCAGCGCCGCCGCCTCTCCCGCCGCCGCCTCGGCATCATCGGCACCCGCCGGATCCATCGCCGCCCACAGCGCCTCGGCCTCCTCGGCCTCGCGGACGGCGGCGCGGCAGGCGGTGTCGATGCCGGACTGGGCCTCGATCAGGTCGCGCAGCCGCTCCACCAGCCCGGCCGGCAACAACAGCCGCGCCGGATCGGGCTCGCCCTCGCGGCCAAGCCGGGCCAGATGGCCGGCGATGGCCAGATCGAGCGCGCGCAGGGTCTGGCGCCGCTCGGGCAGATCCTGCCGAGCGGTCAGGTCGCGGGCACGCAGCGGGGCGAGATCCTCGCACCGCCCGGCCAGGGCCAACGCGACCGCATCCTCGGGGCTCGCCGTCAACGCGGCGGTCAGTTCGGCGCGGGCGGCCTCGGCGGTGGCGGTTTCGGTGTCGAGCCGGATCGCCGCCGCGCGCAGATCCTCCAGCTCGCGGGCGAGCGCGTCGGGATCGGCCGGCCCCTCGGGCAGGGTTTCCAGCGGCGTCAGATCGGCCCGCACCCGGCCGAGCCGCGCCAGCAGATGCCCGGCCCGCAGCAGGCGGTCGATCTGATCCCGCCGCGCCAGGGCCTTGGCGCGCTCGGCGGCGACCGCCGCGTCGCGCGCCTGTTCGGTCCTGACCTTATCGACCAGTTCGGCATAGGCGGCGGCCTGGGTGTCGATCGCCGCCCGCTCCGCCTTCAGCCGGTCGAGTTCGGCCAACGCCTCGACCAATTGGCCGCTGCGGGCGCGCGGACGGTGGAATTTGTCCGCCGCCTCGCGCAGCGTGGCGAGACGGTGGCCGAGATCGGCGAGACCGCTGCTGGCCGAGAACAGCAACTGGCCGAGATCGCCGCGCGCGGCCAGGATCGCCTCGCCGCCCTGTTCCAGGCTGTCATCGTCAAGCGAGAACATCAGGCGATAGGCGTCGCGGTCGATCCCGCCCAGCTCGGCCAGGATCGCCGCGTCGGGCAGCGGCTGGCCGGCGCCGTCGAGCAGGCTGTTCTGCGCCCGCTTGGCCCGCACGAACGCGCGCGCCTCGCCGGCCAGCTCGACCACGCCGCCGATCTGCATCGCCTTGTAATCATGCAGGAAATTATAGGCGCTGCGCGGCGGGATGCCATAGAGCAGGTCGAGCCAGGCGGCGAACAGGGTCGATTTACCTGCCTCGTTGGGGCCATAGACGACATGGAGGTCGGGCGCCCCGGCCGCCGCCGCGCCGAAATCGAGGCTGGCCCCGGTGAACTTGCCGTAGCGGGTCAGGTCGAGCCGGCCGAGGCGCATCAGGATTCCTCCCCGGCGGAAGCATCACCGGCGAGATGGGCGAACACCTCGTCGATCCCCTCGGCGGCCAGTTCGGCCAGCCGGGCGCGGGCCGCCGCCGCGTCGGCCCCGAACAGGTCGCGGCATTCCGGCGGCAGCGGGCCGCGCAATTCGTCGGCCAATCGGGCGAGGTCGGCGGCGAAGCCGTCCGAGCCGGCGATCTCGCCGTCGATCAGCCGGCGCAATTCGCACAGCGGATCGGCTTCGTCCCCATTGCCGGCGACGGCGGGCGGGCGGCAGGCGGTTTCGACCGTCTCGACCCAGCCGCCGCCGACCAGCCCGCCCCGCCGCCGCGCCTCCTCGGTCAGCCAATCGAGATCGCGCCGGATCCGCCATGCCAACGGCGTCGTGCCGACCAGGCGCAGCCGCGCCACCAGATGGGGCGCGGCGATGCCGTCGCGCGCCTGCCCCAGCCCCCGTTCCAGCGCGGCGGCGAGATCGGCCCAATCCTCGATCCCGGACAGGTCGAGCGTGACCCGCTCGAACTGGGCCTGACAGGTGATCCGTTCCTCGACGGTAACGGCGCCGTCATCGCCAATCGTGGCCAGCGTCACCGACTTGGCTCCGGCCTCGTTGACGTCGCGCCCCTGCGGCATCCCGGCCATCA
>JBDLVO010000265.1:0-4477 GCA_039804805.1 Pseudomonadota bacterium | reverse complement strand
CCCCCCCCCCCCCCCCCCCCCCCGGGCCCGCGGGCGGGAGCCCGCGTGACCCGCGTCCCCTCACGCCGTCGGCGGCTGTCCGTAGAGGATGGTTTCGTAGCGGTAAGGGGTATGGTGGCTGAGGTAGAAGCGGTAGCCGAGGTCGAGGCCGACGAGGTAATCGAGGATCTCGACGAATTGTTCGAACGGCTCGTGATAGAGCGAGATCGCCAGTTTGGGGCGGAGGCGGCGCAGGGTTTCGACGCTGCCGCGCAGGGCTTCGGGTTCGGCGCCCTCGATGTCGAGCTTGATGAAGTCGCAGCGGTGCTCGGGCTGGGCGGCGACGTGGGAATCAAGGCTGATCAGCGAGCAGACGGTATCGCTCTGTCCCTGGCGCATCACCGCGCTGTCGCCGTTTTCGCTGGGGTGGAAGGGCAGGGTGGCGGCTTCCGACCACAGGCCGACCGGTTCGAGCCGGACGTTGGAATGGGGCGCCAGCGCCGTGGTGAGGTAATCAATGTCGGCGGGATTGGCCTCGAAGGCATAGACCCGCCCGAGCGGCCCGACCGATTTGGAGAATTCGATCGTCCAGGTCTCGCCGCCGGTCGAGATGCCGGCGTCATAGACGAAATCGCCTGGGGCGATCTGGACCTTCTCGTGGAAATACTGGTGGAGGTTGGAGAAGGGCAGGAAGCCGCTGTCGCCGGTCAGGCGGTATTTGATCCCCCCCAGGAACACGTCGCGGCTGTGCTCGTCGGCCAGGGCGTTGCAGCAGCGGGTGATGCGCTCGATGTTGTCGATCACGAACTGGGCCGGAAACGGATTCATCGCGATGAAGAATCCCAGCGTCTGATGGATCGCGGCATAGTCGATCTGCACCTGGGCGGCGATCCCCAGCTCCAGCGCGCGCAGGAAGGTCGGGCAGTAGCCGCCTTTGCCCCACAGGTCGCCGTTGCTGAACAGGCAGGGGATCTTGCCGCCGAGGTCGATCCCGGGCTCCAGCGCCAGGATGCGCGGCGGGATGGTGTGGGTGGTGGCGTAGAACCGGGCGGCGGCCTCGACATTTTCCGGCAGGGCGACCACCACCGCCTCGGCCGGGTTGACCCGGGTGACGACGCACCGCACGTTGGGCAGGGCCTTCATCCGGGCGACGACGTCGTCGGAGGTCAGCAACGGCAGCTCCGGAACCAGGACGGAAGACGAATCGGACATCGCAACCTCTGTTCATTCTGCAACGGGATGGCGGGGCGGTGGCCCCGCGCGAAGACGGCTTCTGCATCTTCGCTAGCGGTAATCCTACCCGTATTTGTCCCCGACATGAATGAAGGACTTAACGCAAAAGCGGGCGGTCACCATCCGCCGCAGCCCAGCCACTCGTCGAGCATCGCCAGCCGGTCGGCGCCCCAGAACGGCTCGCCATCGGCGATCATGAAGGGCGAGCCGAAGATGCCGCGCCGCAGCGCCTCGTCGGTGCGGTCCTTCAGCCGCTGCTTGACCGCCGGCTCGGCGGCGGCGGCGATCAGGGTCTCGGCCGGGTAGGGCACGATCGCCCCGGCGGTGGCGACGGTGGTCTCGGCATCGGTCAGGGCGATGCCCTCGATGAAGGCGGCGTCGAGACAGCGTTTGGCGAAACGCGCCGCCACCGCCGGATCGCGCCCCTCCAGCCAGTAGAACAGCCGGCTGGGCGCCAGGGCGGAAAACGGATGCCCCGGCGGCAGGCGGAACCGCACCCCCAGCCGCCGTCCCTGGCGGTCCCAGTCATGGCGGGCATAGTCGCCGCGCAGCGGGGTGGTGGTCAGGCCCTGCATCCCGGTGGCCTTGAACGCCACCCCGAGCAGGAACGGCCGCCACAGCACGGCGCGGCCGTGGCGTTCGGCCACCGTCTCGATCTCGCGGCTGGCGAAGAAGGCGTAAGGCGAGTTGAAATCGAACCAGAATTCGATCGGGGCCGGGCCGGTGGCGGCGCGGTCGATGGTGGCGGGCATCGGTTTCTCCCTGCGGGCGCGCATCGGTGCGCGTACCGATGGTAGCGGGCGGGGAGGGCAAGAACAACCTTGGCCCGGTGGGCGCCCCCGCCCGGAGGCGGACGGGGGCGCCGGTCGCGATCAGCCGTGCAGGCTGTGATAGCGGGCGAGCAGGGTGTCGTGGCTTTCGCCGAGGCCGGCGACGATCGCATCGGCCGGGCAGACCAGTTGGCATTGCGGGGTGTCGTCGGCGCCGACGCATTCGGTGCAGCGGGCGGCGTCGATCACGTAGATCACGTCGCCGGCCGAGATGGCCTGATTGGGACAGCTCGACACGCAGGCGTCGCAGGCGGTGCAGTCGTCGGTGATCTTCAGGGACATGGCACGTTCCTCTCGGTTGCGGGGGAAGGCGTCGCCCGGACTTGCCGCCGGCCTGGGCCAGGGCCGGGCGTGCCGTTACAGGGGTCCCGAACGGTATGATTGGTTGAAGCCGCCCGCTTGGCAATCCCTTTCCGCCTCGGCGCGCGGATGGCCGTTCCGGCGCAAATCCCGCTCGCGGGCGGCCCAAGGCCCCGCTATGATGATCCCTCCCCAGCCAGGGTCCGGTTTCCTCCGTCCCGGCGACGTCACCGCAGAGCGGTTTCCCCCGGGGGCGGGGGAGACGTGCGCGTGAGCGTTCGCGCCCCGGCCTTTGGGGCCAGACAGCGAGGAACGCAAATCCATGACGGTCAGTTCAGGTTCAGTCTCGATCGCCTTGTGCGGCAGCGGTGGCGCGGGGGTGATGACCGCCGCCAACATGCTGGTCGATGCGGCGGCTCATGCCGGCTATTACGCCTTGTTCAGCCGCTCGTCCGGGCCGCAGATCCGCGGCGGCGAGGCGGCGGCGCTGCTGCGCCTGTCGGCCGAGCCGGTCACCTCGGTCGATGACACCTATCAGATCCTGCTGGCGGTCGATTGGCAGAACGTGGTCCGCTTCGCCGCCGAACTGCCGCTGTCGGCCGACAGCGTGATCGTCGCCGATCCCGCCGCCGGCGCGGTGCCCGAGGTTCTCTCCGGCGCTGGCGCCCGGCTGGCCGAGCTGACCATGAAGGACCACGCCCAGACCATCCCCGGCGGCCGTCCCAACATGATCGCGCTGGGCGCCGTCGCCAGCCTGATCGGCCTGCCGGTCGAGGCGGTGGTCGAGGTGCTGGGCAAGTCGCTCAAGAAGAAGCGCGCCGACGCGCTGGAAGCCTCGATCGCGGCGGTGCGGCTGGGGGCTGAAATCGCCGCCCGGCTCGATCTGCCCTGCCGCCGCCTGCCGCCGCCCCAGGCCCATCAGGGCCGCTGGGCGATCAGCGGCAACCACGCCGCCGGCCTCGGCGCCATTCGCGGCGGCGTCCGCTTCTGCGCCGCCTATCCGATCACCCCGGCCACCGAATCGCTCGAATATCTCAGCACCGCGCTGCCCCGGGTCGGCGGGGTGTTCGTCCAGGCCGAGGACGAGCTGGCCTCGATCAACATGTGCATCGGCGCCTCGTTCGGCGGCGATCCCGCGATCACCGCCACCTCCGGCCCCGGTCTGTCGCTGATGAGCGAGGCGCTCGGCCTCGCGGTGGCGTCGGAGACCCCGCTGGTGGTGCTCGACGTCCAGCGCGGCGGCCCCTCGACCGGCATTCCCACCAAGTCGGAACAGTCCGACCTCAACATCGCCCTCTATGGCCTGCATGGCGACGCGCCCCATCTGGTGCTGGCGCCGCAATCGATCGCCGATTGTCTGTTCACCACCCAGTGGGCGGTGGCGCTGGCCGAGGCGACCCAGGCCCCCTGCATCGTCCTGTCCGACCAGTCGCTCGGCCAGTCCCGCGCGGTGATCGATCCCACCCCGGCGGCGCCGCTCGTCGCCCGCCGCACCCTGGCCCAGACCCCGGCCGAGGGCGAGGTGTTCAAGCGCTACGCGGTGACCAACAGCGGCGTCTCGCCGATGCCGCTGCCCGGCACCCCCGGCTGTCAGTACACCGCCGACGGGCTGGAGCACGCCGAATCCGGCACCCCCTCGACCCAGTCCTCCGACCATGCCCGCCAGCTCGACAAGCGCCTGCGCAAGCTGCTGCTCCAGGAATACGGCCCGCATTGGGCCACCCTCGACGGCGACGGCGAGATCGCGGTGATCACCTGGGGCTCCTGTACCGGCGCCGCGCGCGAGGCGGTCCACCGCGCCCGCGCCCAGGGGATGTCGGTGCGGCTGGTCGCGCCGCGCCTGCTGTTCCCGACCCGGCCCGACGACATGGCCCGCGCGCTGGACGGCGTCACCCGCATCCTGGTGGTCGAACAGAGCCATCTGGGGCAGTTCACCCGCTATCTGCGCGGGGAATACGACCTGCCGGCCCGGCCGGAGGTGTTCAGCCGCCCCGGCCCGCTGCCGATCCGCCCCGGGGAAATCCATGCCCGCCTTGCCGCGATGGGGAAGTAACATGACGGTCGATACCTACAGCGCCAAGGATTTCCGCTCCGAGGTCAAGCCGGTCTGGTGTCCGGGCTGCGGCGATTACGGC
>JBDLVO010000264.1:0-5285 GCA_039804805.1 Pseudomonadota bacterium | reverse complement strand
GGGCCATGTCGCCAGCAGATCGAGCTTGCCCGCCAGGGCCAAAGGAACGCCCCAGGCGAAACTGGACAGAGCGACCGGCGATCCCTCCACCAGCTTGCCGTGCTGGTCCACCATGATCGTCGCCAGCGCGGCACTGCCTTTCGTGACAGGGGGGTCGATCCTTTTTTCCTGATAGGTTTCCACCAGTTGACGGTAAATGTCCTCCAGGGACAGGCTGCCGAGAACGATTTGATAATACAGTCGATAGTTCCTGTGCGATCGCTCTCCGCCGTTGCTCCAGGGCAGTCTGTCCGGGCGGAGCCACGCCACGGCGGCCTTGTCGCCCCCGCCCAGATCCTCGGGGACGCGGTAGGATTGGTGGGACAGGACTTCCAGGGCGGTCCAGGCGTCGAACACCGCTTCCGGGGTTCCTGGACGGGAGGGGGTAAATGACGGAGGGGAAGCCGGCTGGGCCGCGGAAGGCGAGTCCTGGCCGGCGGAAGCCTCCCCGGTGGTCGTCGCTCGGGGGGCTTGGGGCGCTGGCCGTGCCGCCTCGGTGATCGCCTGAAGCTGCGCCAGCGTTTTCTCCCGAAGTTTCATCGCACGCGGCACGGAGCGATGAGACAATTCCTCGGCAAGGAGCTTTAGAGAACGTCGATCTTGAGATCTTTCCGCAAAATAGATTTCAAGATCTTCTATTTTAGCTGTTATCAGGGGGCGGTTCATGTCCTGGGCGCATTTTTAAACTAAAAACGATTGATAATTGCACGCTCCAGGGGATTGTGCAATGGGGTCAGCCCTACTTTTGCTTGGGTATCAGCTTCCTCTCTCGGACGTTGCCTTTCCCTCCCATCGAAGCAGGTCCAGGAGCCGCTGGCTCCTGGCGGGTGCGGGCGGCGCCCGCGTTTTTACCCCGACCATGCCGCGCCGAGGCGGTGGAGGCGGTCGAGGGCGCGGCTGAGGTCGGCGCGGCTGGCGGCGGCGGTCAGGCTGACCCGGATCCGTGGGGGCGGCTCGCGCGTCACCGCGAAGGTTGCCGCCGGCACCACCTCCAGCCCGGCCCGGCGGCACAGGCCGGCCGGATCCGCGTCCTCGGTCGGCAGGGTCAGCCAGACATGCGGGCTGGGGCGGGGATCGCCCTCGGGGCGGCCGGGCAGGGCGCGGCGGGCCAGCCGGTAGCGGGCGGCGATTTCCTCGCGTTGCCAGCGGATCCGGCGCAGGGCGGTGCCGTCCTCCAGCCAGCGGCAGGCGATCTCGACCATCAGCGGCGCCAGCGGCCACAGCGTGGTCTGCGGTTCGGCCGCCACCGCCCGCACCGCCGCGCTGGTGCCGGCGATCACGCCGAAGCGCAGGCCGCCGGCGACGCATTTCGACAGGCTGGTGACGACGGTGCAGGACTCGGGCAGCAGCCGGGCCAGCGGCGGGGTGTCGGCCAGCATCCCATAGACGTCGTCCTCGATCACCTGGAGGCCGCGCCGGCGGGCGATTTCGGCCACCGCTTGGCGGCGGGCCGCGCCCATCGTCGCCCCGGTCGGGTTCTGCAATGCCGGGACCAGCACCACCACCCGGGCCGAGGTGGCGCGGGCGGCGCGGTCGAGCGCGTCGGGCAGGATGCCCTCGCCGTCGGTCGCCACGCCGTGCAGCGGCAGGGCGAGCTGGCGGGCCAGCGCCTTGATTCCGGGAAAGGTCAGGTCCTCGACCAGCACCGGGTCGCCCGGCCGGCACAAGGCCAGCAGCACCGCCAGCAGGGCCTGCTGCGCGCCGGCGGTGGGGATCACGTCGTCCGGCCGGAGGTCGAGGCCGCGCGCGGCGAGCCAGGTGGCGCCGGCGATCCGGGCGCGGGCGATCAGGGCGGCGGCGGGATGGCCCAGCGCCCCGCCCAGACGCTGCCGCGCCGCCAGATCGGCCAGGGTGGCTTCGATCTCGGCGGCGTCGGCGGCGTCGCCGGGGCTGGCCGGAAGGTTGACCGACAGGTCGATCGTTCCCGCCGCCGCCGGGGCCGCCGCCGGGCTGTCGAGCCCGAACAGCATCGCCTCGCGGCTTTCCGACAGCACGAAGGTGCCCCGGCCGACCTCGCCGGAAATCAGATGGCGCCGGGTCGCCTCGACATAGGCGCGCGTCACCGTGCTGACATTGACCCCGAGCCGCCACGCCAGTTCGCGATGGGTCGGCAGGCGGTCGCCCGGCCGCAATTCGCCCCGCGCGATGGCCTCGGCCAGGGCTTCGACGATGGCGAGGTAGCGGACCGGATGACGGCCTCTCAGGTCGGGAACCCACATTGTTTGCCACACAATGTTTTCGTTGATTCGGACAATACGGCTGATTGATAGTCAAATCAACGCGCAAGACAATCAAAAGCTGTCGTCGGCCGGTTTTCCGGCGCGCGTTTTCCGCCGGGAAGGAGCGAGGATGAGTCCCTCCGACACTTCGTCGTCCGCCGCCATGATCGAGCCGGCCTCTCCCGACGCGATCGCGGTGGCGGGGGTGATCCTGGCGGTGTGTTTCCTCGCCACCGGCGGGATCTTCGTCAAGCTCAGCCCGCTCGACCCGATCGCCACCGGGGCGTGGCGGATCCTGCTGGCCCTGCCGCTGGTCCATGGCTGGGACGCGCTGGAGCGCAGACGGGCGCCCCGGGCCGTCTCCCGGCTGGAGCGGCGCGATCTGGCGGTGCTGTGGGCGGCGGGGGCGCTGCTCGGGCTGGACCTGACCTTCTGGAACATCTCGTTCCATTACACCACGGTGGCCAATGCCAACCTGCTGGCCAATCTGGTGCCGTTCGTGGTGGTGCCGCTGTCGGTGCTGCTCTATCGCGAGCGGATCCGCCGTTCGTTCCTGGCGGGGCTGGCGCTGACCCTGTGCGGGGTCATCCTGCTGGTGTCGGCCTCGCTGCGGGCCTCGGCCTCGTCGGTGCTGGGGGACGGGCTGGCGCTGCTGACGGCGGTGTTCTACGGCCTGTATCTGCTGCTGGTCAGCCGGCTGCGCCGCCGCTTCGGGCCGGGGCGGATCCTGTATCTCAGCAGCCTCGGCTGCCTGTCCACCCTGGTGCCGCTGGCGCTGTTGCTGGAACAGCGGCTGGTGCCGGCGGGGCTGGAGGATCTGGCGCCGCTGGTCGGGCTCGCGGTGCTGTCGCATGTGGTCGGGCAGGGGATGCTGGCGCAATGCCTGCGCCCGGTGCCGGCCGCGCTGTCGTCGGTGCTGGTGCTGATGCAGCCGGTGGTGGCGGCGATCTATGCCTGGATCCTGTTCCACGAGACTTTGACCGTCCGCCAGATCGTGGGGATCGCGATCTGTCTGGTCGGGCTCTATTTCGCCAAACGAGGCCAATAATCCCGTCCCCTCCGGCCGCGATCAGTGAGGACGCCATGTCGATCATTCCGACCATCAAGCGGTTTGAAGCCGAGTCCTACCTCAGCGAGATCGAGACGGTGGTGGTCGATCAGAGCGACGCCGGACTCTGTCTGGAACAGACGGTGTTCTACGCCGAAAGCGGCGGTCAGCCCGGCGACACCGGCAGCCTGCTGTTCGAGGACGGGCTGTGCCTGCCGGTCGCGGACACCCGCTACATTCCCGGGCGGCTGCGGATCCTGCATGTGGTGACGCCGCCGCCCGGACTGGTGCTGACCGGGCGGCGGGTGGTGGCCCGGATCGACTGGCCGCGCCGCTATCGCCTGATGCGGATGCATACCTGCCTGCATCTGCTGTGCAGCGCGATCGACGCGCCGGTGACCGGCTGCGCGATCTTTCCCGAGTACGGCCGGCTGGATTTCGACCTCGAAGACACGATCGACCGCGAGGATCTGACCGGGCGGCTGAACCAATTGGTCGCGCGCGACGAGCCGATCGTGATCGAGTGCGCCCAGGACGCCGGCGCCCCCCTGGTCCGCACCGTCGATGCCGCGCCGCCGCCGGCCTCGGCCGAGGGGCTGCGGGTGGTGCGGATCGGGGCGATCGACCGTCAGCCCTGCGGCGGCACCCATGTCCGCTCGACCGCCGAGGTCGGCCCGATCCTGGTGACCAACGTGCAGAAGAAGGGCCGGCGCCATCGCCGGATCAAGCTGGTGCTCGACCACGTGCCCCCGCCCGCCTGATCCCGCGCTTTTTTTTCCTGTCCTCCCCTGGCCCGCCGTTTGCTTGGACTCCGGCGAAAGGAGCACCGGCGATGGGATCGATCCGACAGCGGCGGCCGAATCGGGATGGCGGGGCCGAGCAGCGCAACATTCTGGCGGCGGCCGCCTCGGGGGTGGCCGGCTTCATCGGACGGCACGGCGGTCATGCCGAGGCGGTGTTCGAGCAGGTCGGCATTCCCGGCGAGCGGCTGGGCGATCCGGTGCTGCCGCTCGACCTCGGCGCCTATTGCGCCATGATGGAACTGGCGGCCGGCGATACCGGCAACGACAATTTCGGCCTGTGGTTCGGCCAGCAATTCCAGCCCCAGGCGCTCGGCCTGATCGGCGAGATCGCCCTGGCGGCGCCGACGCTGGGCGGCGCGTTGCAGGCGCTGGCCGAGCTGTTCCCGTTCCATCAGCAGGCCACCGAGACCCGCTTCGCCGCCGAGGGCGAGCGGGTGCGGCTGGAATACCGCATCCTCGACGGCAGCATCCTCGCCCGCCGCCAGGATGCCGAGCTGACGATGGGGATGTTCGCCAACGTGGTCCGCACCTGCCTCGGCCCGGCCTGGGCGCCCGACGAGGTATGGCTGGAGCATCCCCGCCCCGAGGCCTGGCGCGACCATGACCGCGCCTTCGACGCCCCGGTCCATTTCGGCCAGCGCACCAACGCGGTGGTGCTGCCGGCCCGCGACCTGGGGCGGCGGATGCCGGGCGGCGATCTGGGCCGGCTGACCGCATTGCGGGCGCGGCTGATCGCGCTGGCCGGCGGCACCGGCCATACCCCGCTGCTCGACCGGGTGCGGGCCGAGATCCGCAGCCGGTTGCCCGAGGGCGAGGCCCGGGTGGAAATCATCGCCGCCGCGCTGGGGATGGCGCGCTGGACCCTGCAACGCCGTCTCGCCGGACAGGGGCTGGCTTTTTCCGATCTGGTCGATCAGGTCCGGCGCGAGCTGGCCGCCGCCTATCTGCGCCAACCGCATATCCCCTTGTCGGATCTGGCTTTTTTCCTGGGATATTCGGAATTGTCGGCCTTTACCCGCGCCGCCACCCGCTGGTTCGACCTGTCGCCTTCGCAGGCGCGGCAACGCTGGTGCGGGATAGGGGAGCCTTCCTGACTTATCCCCGCGTTCTGTGGATAAGCCCGGGGGTAAAGACCGGATAAAAGGTGGGGAACGGGGGTTCCCCGGCTCTCGCTGC
>JBDLVO010000263.1:0-4973 GCA_039804805.1 Pseudomonadota bacterium | reverse complement strand
GGCCCGAGATCACCAGATTGCCGTTGGGCAGCACCTGGGTGATCGTGGTGGCAAGGTTCATGGTGATCTTCTCGATCCGGGTGGTCTTGCCGCTGTTGGTGACGGTCGAGGAACTGGTGATGTCGCCGAGGTTGGAGGCGCTGGCCCCGGCGGGCAGGATCTTGGTCAGGGTGGATTCAAGACCGGCCAGGGCGGCGATGCTCTCGGATTCGGCGCCGACCCGGCTGTTGCCGAGGGCGGTTTCGACGTCGGCGCTCTCGTCGATCGACACCGCGACGGTCAGGATGTCGCCGACATCCTTGGCACGCTGGTCCTTGAAGAAGGCGCGGGCGCCCGGGCGCCACAGCGAGTTGGCGGCCTGGGGCGGCGCCACCGGCTGGGGCATCGGCATGGTGATCGGCTGGTAGCCCTGCTTCTGGGTCGGGTTCTCGATCCGCGACACTTCGGGGCCGGAGCCGACCTCGGACATCCGGGTCAGCAGGTTGCAGGCCGACAGGCCGGCCAGGGCGGTGGCGGCGAGACCGAGTCGGACCAGACGGGACAGCGGGCTTGCGGCGGTCATGGCGGCGGCCTTTCTCTATGCTCGCTCGTTGGGTTAATCGGCCTGGGCGCGCTGGCCCGGGGGCACCACCACCACCTCGCCGGGGCCGACCACGCGGGCATCGACCACCCGCTTGCTTTGGGCGTTGGTGATGCGGATCACGTCGCCGATCCCGCCGTCCTCGTTGGCGCGGCCCTGGGCGGTCAGGGTCATCAGCGGGGTGCGGATGGTCATCGTCACCGCGCTGTTGCGGCCGACCGCCACCGGCTTCTGCAGATCGCTGATCCGGATCGGCGACCCGGCATGGAGCGCGTTGCGGGGCTCCTGGCCGATCAGCATGCGGGCGTTGGTGACGATGTCGCGCCGCAGCAATTCCTCGCGCACGTCAAGCAGGTCGATGTCGTTCTCGGAGATCACCTCGCCGCGCCCCATCGCATGGGTCAGCACCGGGATCCGGGCCGAGGCGAACACCGCGCCCGACACCTTGAGCCGCTGGGCGGCGGGGGAATCGGCCGGGGCCTCGATCACCGCGCTGAAGCGGTTCATGCGGGGGTCGAAATTGAGGTCGCGCACCGCGATGGTCGGCTCGGCGGTGGTGGGGACCATCAGGCGCAGGCCGGCACGATTGGCCAGTTCGATCGAGATCGACTGGGCGGCACCGGCCTGGATCAGGGCGTCGCGTAACTGGGCCTCGACCTCGCGCAGATCGATGGTGCGGGCGGCGCGTTCGATCACGCAACGCTCGAACGAGGTGACCGGGCGCCAGTCGAGGCCATAGGCGCTGGCGACGGCGCCGAGCCAGCGGGCCTCCAGCACCAGCCGCTTGCCCGGCTCGGGGGCGCGGGCCAGCACGGTCTGGGCCTTGTCGCCGGCATTGTCCCACAGGTCGCCCAGCTTGATCACGTCGCCTTCGAGCGACACCGCCGGCTTCAACTGCGGCGGCAGCGCCACCATCGGCGCGTCGCTCTCGGTGGCGGCGGCGGCGGCCGGGGCCGGGGTGGCCTTGCCGCTCGGCAGCGCCTCGACCGAGATCGAGCCGGCGGCGGCGGGCAGTCCGGCCAGCAGCGGCAGGCCGAGGGCCAGGACGGCGAGAAGGGACAGACGGGGACGGGTCATGGCAAGCCTCGTCACTTCATCGAGGTCAGCGTGCTCATCATCTGGTCGGAGGCTTCGATCACCTTCGAATTCATTTCATAAGCCCGCTGGGCGCTGATCAGGTTGGTGAGCTCGGTGACGACATTGACGTTGGAGGTTTCGACATAGCCCTGGAGCACGGTGCCGAAGCCGTTGTCGCCGGGATAGCCGATGGTCGGCTGGCCCGAGGCGGGCGTTTCCGAATAGAGGTTGTCGCCGCGGGCCTCGAGGCCGGCATCGTTGGCGAAGATCGCCAACTGGAGCTGGCCGGCCTGGGTGTAGTTGGTCTGGCCGTCGAGCTTGTAGGTCACCACGCCGGTCGAGCTGATGCTGATCGCGGTGGCCTTGGTGTCGATGGTGGTCTGCGGCAGCACGGTGTAGCCGTCGGCGGTGACCAGGGTGCCGGTCGAGGACATCTGGAACTCGCCGTCGCGGCTGTAGGCGGTGTCGCCCGACGGCAGCTGGACGCGGAAATAGCCATGGCCCTGGATCGCCACGTCGAGCGAATTGTCGGTGCTCTCGAGGCTGCCCTGCTCGGTGATGCGGTAGACCGCGGCGGTCTTGACGCCGAGGCCGATCTGGATGCCGGTGGGCACGATGGTGTTGGCGTCCGAGGATTGCGAGCCGACCCGGCGCAGGTTCTGGTAGAGCAGATCGGTGAATTCCGGCCGCCGTCGGGTATAGGCGGTGGTGTTCATGTTGGCGATGTTGTTCGAGATGACCTCGACGTTGTTCTGCTGGGCCTGCATGCCGGTGGCGGCGATGTTCAGCGAGCGCATGCGAAACTCCTTGCTCTAGCTTTCGACCGGCACCGGTCAGGAAGAGGATTTGCCGTTGGACAGAGCGTCGATCGCCTTGGTCTGGCGGTCGCTCTCGTTCTCGATCAGTTTCTGGATGCCTTCGTACTGGCGCATCACCTGGGTCATCCGGGTCAGTTCCAGCACCGGCTCGACATTGGAATTCTCCATCATGCCCTGCTGGATCTCGGGGCGGGTGATGGTCTCGGCGGTCTGGGTGGTCTCATAGAGCGAGGTGCCGACCTGACGCAGGTCCTGGTCATTGGCGAACTTGACCACCTTGAGCTTGGCGACGCGGCCGTTCTCGGTGCTGACCGTGCCGTCGCTCGCCACCTCGATCTGGGTTTCGTTGGGGGCGAAGATGATCGGCTGGTCGCGATCGTCCATCACCGCGTAGCCGTCGGAATTGACCAGCATCCCGGTCTGGTCGAGGCGGAAATGGCCGTTGCGGCCATAGCGCATGCCGACCTCGGTCTCGATCTGGAAGTAGCCGTCGCCGTGGATGGCGAAATCGAGCGGGTTGCCGGTCTGGCTGACCGGACCCTCGCGGGTGTCGCGCACCGCCGCGTTATCCTGCACGAAGGACAGCTTGCCCCCCAGCGCCCGGTCGGTCGAGCGGGTCTGCACCAGATACTCGCGGAACAGCATCTCCTGGCTCTTATAGGCCGGGGTGTTGGCGTTGGCGAGGTTGTTGGCGATCGTGTCGAGCTGACGCCACAACGTCGACTGACGGGACAGAGCGATGTAGGAAGTATTCTGCATGGGAGCCGTGCCATCCGCTCGGAAATCATCGACGCCTCACCTCTTGCATGGGGCGTGCCAGTGGCGGTTTCGCGAGGAAATTTTTGAAATTCCATGAATTTGACCCCGGCGCGGGCAGGGGTTGCCCGGCAGTTCTTGCCGCCCCCGGGGCGGGATTGCTATCGTGCCGGCGCCGGGCGGAGGCGGAGGCGGAGGCGGCGGCGGCGCCCGGCGGAGCGGGCGCGGCGGGCAGGCTCCGGCGCAACCTAATCTTAACTGCCAGCGGGCTAGCCTGACCCTACCCCGCTGGCGTGGTGTCGATCCGATCCACGCCTCAGTCGGAAGCGAGAGTGATGACCGAAGATCTGGAAGAAGATTTCGACGAGTCCGAGGGGCCCGAAAGCGACGGCGGCGGGTCCGAAGGCAAGGGCAAGCTCAAGAAGATCCTGCTGATCGTCCTGCCGGTGCTGCTGCTGCTCGGCGGCGGCGCCGGGCTCTATTTCTCGGGGTTGCTCGACTCGCTGTTGGGGGGCTCGAAGGAGCCGGCCGCCGCGCAGGCGCCGGCCGCGGCCCCGTCCGGCTCCGGCGCGCCCAAGGCGGTGCAGGCGGCGGCGTTCATGGATCTGCCGGAAATGCTGGTCAATCTGCAAAGCACCGGGCGCAAGCCGGCCTATCTCAAGCTGCGGGTCGCGCTCGAACTCGAATCGGTCGGCGATCAGCCCCGGGTCGAGCAGATGATGCCCCGCATCGTCGATTACTTTCAGGTCTATCTGCGCGAGCTGCGGATCGAGGATCTTCAGGGGGCGTCGGGAATGAACATGCTGCGCGAGGAACTGCTGACCCGGGTCAACGCCGCGGTCAAGCCGGTCCGGGTCAGCGACGTTCTGTTCAAGGAAATGCTGGTCCAGTGATCGGCGCCGGTTCGTCCGGCGGCGACACATCATCAAGCGGTCATCGGGAAAGTCCGAGCAATGGCGAATCAGGACGAGGGTGGTCAGGGCCGCAACGCCGATGACGAAGAGGCCCTGATGAAGGAATGGGCCGCGATGGCCGACGACGACGACGCCGCAGCCGGCGGCGGCGGCGAGGCCGGTGGCGAGGGCGGCGAGGGTGGTGGCGACGCGATCGCGGCGGAATGGGAAGCGATGCTGGGCGGCGGCGGCGGCGAGGAAACCGGCGAGGCCACCCAGGCGGTGACCCGTGATGCCGCCCGCGTGCTCAACCAGGACGAAATCGACTCGCTGCTCGGGTTCGACGAGGACGGCGCCGGGGCCGGCGACAAGTCGGGCATCCAGGCGATCCTCAACAGCGCGCTGGTTTCCTACGAACGCCTGCCGATGCTGGAGGTGGTGTTCGACCGGCTGGTGCGCATGATGTCGACCTCGATGCGCAATTTCACCTCGGACAATGTCGAGGTGTCGCTCGACAACATCATCAGCCTGCGCTTCGGCGATTACCTCAATTCGATTCCGCTGCCGGCGATGCTGGCGGTGTTCAAGGCCGAGGAATGGGACAATTTCGGCCTGCTGACGGTCGATTCCTCGCTGATCTATTCGATCGTCGACGTGCTGCTCGGCGGCCGGCGCGGCACCGCCGCGATGCGGATCGAGGGGCGGCCTTACACCACGATCGAACGCAATCTGGTCGAGCGGATGGTCCATGTCGTGCTGTCCGATTTGTCGGCGGCGTTCGACCCGCTGTCGCCCGTGACCTTCCGCTTTGACCGGCTGGAGACCAACCCGCGCTTTGCCACCATCTCG
>JBDLVO010000262.1:0-3737 GCA_039804805.1 Pseudomonadota bacterium | reverse complement strand
CCGAACAGGGCAAACTGACCGACGAGCTGGCCGCCCAGATCGCCGCCGCCGACAACAAGGCGCGGCTGGAGGATCTCTACCTCCCCTACAAGCCGAAGCGCCGCACCAAGGCCCAGATCGCCCGCGAGGCCGGGCTGGGACCGCTGGCCGAGGCGCTGCTGGCCGACCCCACCCTGGCCCCCGAGGCCGAGGCCGCCGCCTATGTCGACGAGACCAAGGGCGTCGCCGACGTCAAGGCGGCGCTCGACGGCGCTCGCCAGATCCTGATGGAGCGCTTCGCCGAGGATGCCGAGCTGATCGGCGGCTTGCGCGACCATCTGTGGCAAGGCGGGGTGCTGACCGCGCGGCTGGTCGAGGGCAAGGAAGCGGCGGGCGCCAAGTTCCGCGATTATTTCGACTACCGCGAACCGATCCGGGCGATTCCGTCCCACCGCGCCTTGGCCCTGTTCCGCGGCCGCAACGAGGGGGTGCTGTCGCTGGCGCTGCTGCCGGCCGACGAGGCGGCCCGGCCCGACGACGCCCCGCCCCCCACCGGCCCGGGCGAATGCGAGCAGCGGGTCGCCCGCCGCTTCGGCATCGGCGAGCGCGGCCGCGCCGCCGATCCGTGGCTGATCGAATGCGTGCGCTGGGCATGGCGGGTCAAGATCCGGATGCATCTCGAACTCGAATTGCTGTCGCGGCTGCGCGAGGCGGCGGAGGAGGAGGCGATCCGGGTCTTCGCCCGCAACCTGCGCGCCCTGCTGCTCCAGGCCCCGGCCGGGGCGCGGGCCTGCCTCGGCCTCGATCCCGGCCTGCGCACCGGGGTCAAGGTGGCGGTGACCGATGCCACCGGCAAGGTGGTCGAAACCGCCACCATCTATCCCCACCCGCCGCGCAACGACTGGCAGGGCTCGCTCGCCACCCTGTCCGCCCTGGCCCACCGCCATCAGGCCCGGCTGATCGCGATCGGCAACGGCACCGCCTCGCGCGAGACCGACCGGCTCGCCCTCGACCTGATCAAGCGCGCGCCCGACCTCAAGCTGGAAAAGCTGGTGGTCAGCGAGGCCGGCGCCTCGGTCTATTCCGCCTCGGAACTGGCGGCGAAGGAATTCCCCGACCTTGACGTCTCGCTGCGCGGGGCGGTGTCGATCGCCCGCCGCCTCCAGGATCCGCTGGCCGAGCTGGTCAAGATCGACCCCAAGGCGATCGGGGTCGGCCAGTACCAGCACGACGTCGATCAGTCCCGCCTCGGCCACAGCCTCGACGCGGTGGTGGAGGATTGCGTCAACGCGGTCGGCGTCGAGGTCAACACCGCCTCGGCGGCGCTGCTGGCCCGGGTCGCCGGCCTCGGCGCGACGGTGGCGAAGAACATCGTCGCCCATCGCGACGCCCACGGCCGCTTCGCCAGCCGCGAGGCGCTGAAGCAGGTCGAACGGCTCGGCCCCAAGGCGTTCGAGCAATCGGCCGGCTTCCTGCGGGTGGTCGACGGGAGCAATCCGCTCGATGCCTCGGCGGTGCATCCCGAGGCCTATCCGGTGGTCGAGCGCATCGTCCGCGTCACCGGCCGGCCGGTGGCGACCCTGATCGGCGACGGGCCGTTCCTGCGCGGGCTCGACCCGGCCGCCTTCACCGATGACCGCTTCGGCGAGCCGACGGTGCGCGACATCCTGCGCGAACTGGAAAAGCCCGGCCGCGACCCCCGCCCCGATTTCAAGACCGCGACCTTCCGCGAGGGGATCGAAAGCGTCAAGGACCTCGAGGCGGGAATGATCCTCGAAGGGGTGGTCACCAACGTCACCAATTTCGGCGCCTTCGTCGATATCGGCGTCCATCAGGACGGGCTGGTCCATATCTCGATGCTGGCCGACCGCTTCGTCAAGGACCCGCACGCGGTGGTCCAGCCGGGCGATCTGGTCAAAGTCAAGGTGCTGGAGGTCGATCTCGCCCGCCAGCGCATCGCCTTGTCGATGCGGCTCGATCAGGCCGCCGCCCCCACCCGCGACAAGGGTCCGCGCGACACCGCTCCCCGCGACAAGGCGGGACGCGAGAAGCCGGGACGCGACAAGACCGAGCGCGACCGCCGCCCCGCCCCCTCCCGGCCGGACCGTGCCCCGGCCGCCCCGGCCGGCGACGGCGCCCTGGCCGCCGCCTTCGCCGCCGCGCGGCAAAAGAAGAAGTGAGCCGCCACCCCATCGCCGCGTCGCGCGCGGCGGTGCCGCTGGCGCTGGCGGCGCTGCTGCTGGCGGCACCGGCCACCGCCGCCCCGCCGGCCACCCCGGCATTGCTGGCCGCCAGCAACCCGACCATCGTCATCGGGGTGATCGCCACCCTGAGCGGCCCCGGCGCGCTCAGCGGTCAGGACGAACTCGACGGGGTGCTGACGGCGGTGCGCCAGCTCGGCAACCGCTTCGCCAACCAGGAGGTGCGGGTGGTGGCGGTCGATGACCACGGCTCACCCGACACCGCGCTCCAGGTCACCCAGCGCCTGCTCGAACGCGAAAAGGTCGATTTCGTGATGACGGCGGTATCGCAGGCCTCGCTGGCGGCGATCCGGCGGCCGCTGAGCGACGCCCGGCTGTTCGTGCTCAATCTCGACACCGCCCCGCAGACCCTGGCCGGGGCGGAGTGCCATCCGGCCTGGTTCGACCTCTCGACCCCGGCCGAGGCGATCAACAACGCGATCGGCGCGGTGCTGGCGGCGGAAAAGATGCGCCGGATCGTGGTGGTGGCCCCGGATGCGCCGCAGACCGACCTGGCGGTGGCCCAGATCCGCCGCACCTGGTCGGGCGAGGTGCTGAAGGTGCTGCGCCCGCGCCACGGCGCCGCCACCTTCCGCGACGAGATCGCCATCCTGCGCCGGCTGGCCCCGGACGCGGTGGTCACCCTGCTGAGCGGCGGGATGAATCTGGCTTTCGTGCGCGATTACGCCGCCGCCGGGCTGAAGGCGGAAATGCCGCTGCTCGGCCCGGGCGGCTCGTTCGAACGGCCGCTGCTGGCGGCGATGGACGAGGCCGCGCTCGACGCGATGTCGGTGTCGCCGTGGAGCCCCGATTACGACAGCCCGCTCAACCGCCGCCTGATCGCCGATTTCGAAAGCGAATATGCCCGCCCGGTCACCACCTGGGTGGCCCAGGGCTATGACGCCGCCCTGCTGGTCGATTCGGCGATGCGCGCCACCAATGGCCGCACCGGCGACCGCGAGGCGGTGCGCAATGCATTGCGGCGGGCCGATTTCACCTCGGTGCGCGGCACCTTCCGCTTCGATTCCGACCAATCGCCGGTACTGGGCCTGACCCTGCGGCGGGTGGTGCGCGATCCGCGCGGACGCCTGACCCTGGAACAGCGCGGCCCGGCGCTGCGCGAATGGCATTCGAGCCACATCGCCGAATGCCCGATGCGCTGGACTCAGGACAGCATCGGCCCGCGTCCGCCCCGCACCCAGCCGGCGGCGCCGCTGACGGCCCCCGCCCCACCCACTCCCGCGCCGGCCCCGGCCCCGACGCCGCTGCCGCCACCGCCCGAGGAAACCGGCGACGAGGACGCGCCCGGCGGGGAGTGAGCGCCGGGCTGCCGCCCGGACCCGCCTGGAGGCTGACGCCTCCAGACCTCCCCTGTTTTCATCAAGAAAATAAAATGGGGTTTGGGGAGCTTCGCGCCCCAAGCGGGTCGGCGGGCGGCAGCCCGCCCTACCCCTGCCGCCGCATCTCGGCGAGGTAGGGCAGCGCCATCACCGCCACCATCGCCGTCCAGACGTCCAT
>JBDLVO010000261.1:0-6688 GCA_039804805.1 Pseudomonadota bacterium | reverse complement strand
CAGGACGAGGTGTCGCTCCATCTCCGCCGCTATCGCCACGCGCCGCTGTTGGCCCAACTCCGCGCCGCCGGTTTCGAGATCGAGCAGAGCTTCCACTTCAATTTCCTGCTGTTCGTCCCGATCTGGCTGGCCCGGCAGATCCTGCGCCGGCTGCGGCCCCGGGTGGCGAGCGAGAACGAAATCAACGCGCCCTGGCTCAACCGGCTGCTGACCGGGGTGTTCGGCCTCGACGTCCGCCTCGCCCCCCGGCTCCGGCCGCCGTTCGGGGTGTCGATCCTGGTGCTGGCCCGCAAGCCGCTGTCGGACCGATAAGAAATTCGCCGGGCCCAGCCGCCCGAATCTTGCCGCCAAGGCGGGTTCGCTTCGCCTTGCTCCCGCCCGCGCGGCCAGGGCAATCACAGGAAGAGGCCCTTTCGGGAAAAGGATGAATTGGCATGAGTGAGGTCGTCTTCACCAGGAAGAAAATCTTTATTTTTTCGGCGATTATAATATTTGCCGTGCTGCTGCTGCTCGAAGGGGCCTCCTGGGCCGTCATTTCGCGGTTCTCCGAGACCGGGAGCTTTTCCGCGCGGGCGATTGAAAACCCGTTCCATCCGTTCCTGGGCTGGCAGGCCGCGCCGAATTACAAGGTCAACACCACCAAGGATGTCGGCGGAGTCCATTACATCCGCACCGATGCCGACGGCAATTCGATCACTCCGGCCCAATATGCCAACCCGGTGCTGACGGTGATCGTCACCGGCGGCAGCACCATGTTCGGGGTCGGCGCCTCCGACAATGACGGCACGGTTCCCGCGCAGTTGGAGCGCCTGCTGCGCGAGCGGTTCGGCGTCGATATCAAGGTGGTCAATCTCGCGGTGCGTGGCTACACCTCGTTCCAGGAAATGCTGCGGCTGAAGGAATGGCTGAATGACGGGCACCGGGCCGATCTGGTCCTGTCGGTGTCGGGCCGCAACGACGCCTATGCGGTCCGGGGCGCGCGGGCCGCGCGTTCTTTGCTGCTGCCCGAACATGTCTGGACCAACGCGGTGCCGCTGGTCCGCGCGGCCGAGTTGCAAAAGCCGATCCTCCTCAATCCGGTCGGCTTCTTCCGCGAGCATTCCTATTTCATCGATCTGCTTGCCCGCCTGGTGCTGCGCGTCACCGGGGGGAATGATTTCCACTTCGACGCCGCCGACGCGCCGGCGGCGGCCCAGGCGTCGCAGGTGGTGCCCGAGGCGGCCGCGCTCGGCACGGCGGCCAATTACCAGATGATGGCGCAACTGGCCCAGACCTATGGCGCCGATTTCCAGTTCGTGCTCCAGCCGACCGCCTACACGCTCGACCGCTTCCCCGCCGACATTCCCGCCCTGACCCAGGATCCGGCCAAGGCCGAGGCCGACCGCGGCGCCGAAGCCCGGTTCTATCAGGATCTGCGCGGGGATCTCGACGGCCGGCTGGCGCTGTCCGACCTGACCGCCGCGCTGAACGGCGCGGCCGGCACGCTCTACATCGATCAGTGCCACTACACCGACGCGGGGGGAGCGCTGCTGGCCGCCGCCCTGGTCGAGACGATCGCGCCGAAAATCCAGCAGCGTCTGGCGGAACGGGAGCGTGCCCCCGCCGGCCACTGATCACCCCCCCGGCCCCCCCTTTTTTTCAAAAAAGAAGGGGGTCCGGGGCCTCGCCCCGGTTGGGTTTGGGCGAAAGCCCAACATTGGCCAGGGCCGAAATGGCGGTCTGGCGGGGCTCAGTCGAGGTCGAAGGCGCTCTTGTAATCGAGCTTGAGGGCGGGGTCCTGCTCATCCTTGTGCAGGACGCATTCCCCCACCACCAGCATCTCGATCTCGCTGCCCATGAAGCAGCGGAAGGCATCCTCGGGGGTGCAGACGATCGGCTCGCCGCGCACGTTGAAGCTGGTATTGACCAGCAGACCGCAGCCGGTACGGGCCTTGAAGGCCTCGATCAGGGCGTGGTAGCGCGGGTTGGTGTCGGCGTGAACCGTCTGGACCCGGGCGGAATAATCGACATGGGTCACCGCCGGGATGGTGGAGCGCGGCACGTTGAGCTTGTCGATGCCGAACAGCGCCTGTTCCTCGGCGGTCATCGCCCGGCGCTGCTGTTCCCGCACCGGGGCGACCAGCAGCATATAGGGCGAGTCGGCGTCGAGTTCGAACCACTCGGCGGCGTCCTCGGCCAGCACGCTGGGGGCGAAGGGGCGGAAGCTCTCGCGGTACTTGACCTTGAGGTTGAGGGTCTTCTGCATCGTCGGCGAGCGCGGATCGCCCAGGATCGAGCGGCCGCCCAGCGCGCGCGGACCGAATTCCATCCGCCCCTGCATCCAGCCGACCGCCTTGCCCTCGGCCAGGGCCTGGGCGGCGGTTTCGATCATCGCGGCCGGGTCGAGACGGTGCAGGCGGGCGCCGGCCGCGATCAGGCGGCGCTCGATCTCCTCGGGGGAATAGTCCGGGCCGAGATAGGAGCCGCGCATCGCGTCGCCCCGGGCGGGGACGCGGCGCGGGCGGTCGTGAAACAGGTGATAGGCGGCATAGGCCGCGCCGAGGGCGCCGCCGGCATCGCCCGCCGCCGGCTGGATCCAGATCCGGTCGAAGATCCCCTCGCGCAGCACCTTGCCGTTGGCGACGCAATTGAGGGCGACGCCGCCGGCGAGGCAGAGATTGCGCGCCCCGGTCTCGCGCCGGATCGACCGGCACAGCCGGGTCACCACCAATTCGGTTACCGCCTGGATCGAGGCGGCGATGTCCATGTGGAACGGGGTCAGCGGGTCCTGCTCGGGACGGCGCGCCGGCTGGCCGAACAGCGCGTCGAAGCGCCGGTTGGTCATGGTCAGGCCGGTGCAATAGTCGAAATAGGACTGGTCGAGCCGGAAGGTGCCGTCCTCCTTGACGTCGATCAGATGGTCGAGAATGGTCTGGACGTATTTCGGTTCGCCATAGGGGGCGAGTCCCATCAGCTTGTATTCGCCGGAATTGACCTTGAAACCGGTGTAATAGGTGAAGGCGGAATAGAGCAGGCCGAGCGAATGGGGAAAATGGAGTTCCTTGTGGATCTCCAGGCGGTGGCCCGAGCCCAGCGCGAGCGAGGTGGTGGCCCATTCCCCCACCCCGTCCATCGTCAGCACCGCCGCCTCCTCGAACGGCGAGGGGAAGAAGGCGCTGGCGGCGTGGCTCAGATGGTGCTCGGCGAACAGCAGTTTGTTCCGCCAGTCGAAATCCGGCGCGAGCCGCTTGATCTCGGCGCCCAGCAGATCCTTCTGAAACAGCTTTTCCTTCAGCCAGACCGGCATCGCGGCGCGGAAGGAGGCAAACCCCTTGGGGGCGAAGGAGAGATAGGTTTCGAGCAGGCGTTCGAATTTCAGGAACGGCTTGTCGTAGAACACCACCGCGTCGAGATCGGCGAAGCCGATGCCGGCGCGCTCCAGGCAGCAGGCGATGGCGTGTTCGGGAAAGGCGGCGTCGTGCTTCTTGCGGGTGAAGCGTTCCTCCTGGGCCGCGGCGACGATTTCGCCATCTTCGATCAGGGCGGCGGCGCTGTCATGATACAGCGCGGAGAGGCCAAGAATGCGCACGACGGCCGTTCCCTTCGTCTTGACGTCTAGAACAGAGTGTAGATGAAGGGAGCGATCGCCGACCCTTGTGACAGGACGATCAGACCACCGAACAACACCATCATGACCAGGACCGGCAGCAGCCAGAACTTCTTTCTGGTCAGGATGAACTGCCAAAGCTCGATGAGAAAGCTCACAATCTTGCTCCTAGAACTGACGCCGCATCGAGTCCGCTGCCGGGCCCGGGGCGCGCTCGATCCAATAGCTGGTGGCCGTCGGGTCGCGCTTGAGACGCAGCGGATCCTTGCCCGACAGCCGCATCAGCAGGCCGACCGGGGTGACGGTGACGAAGAACAGCAGCCCCATCACCAGCGGGCTGACCACCCGGTGCAGCCCCAGGCCGATCAGGAACCAGACGAAATTGAGCGGCTTGAGGGCCCGGGGATAGATCAGGGCGATCAGGGCGAACGCGGCGGCGACCCCCGCCGCCCACCACACCGGTTCCCCGCCGTCGCGCAGCGGCAGCGCCGCCACCACGCCGAACACGGTGGCAAACACCAGGCCGAAGGCCCGGTTCGATCCCATCTGCGGCAGCCGCGCATGAGACTGGCCGTCCAATGCGGATCGCGTTTTGCTCATCGAACGCCCTGTTTTGGGAAAAATATTAGAGGTTTGCGGCCGAGCCGTCGTCTGACCCGCGCCGCCCCCACTTTTCCGCGATCCGTTCCGCCCTGTCAATCAGACCGCGTTCGGGCGCGGTGGTCCCTCTCGGCGCGGAGGGGGCGGATTCGGGGCATGGCGCTTGACCGCTTTGCCGGGGGAAGGCGATAGTTCGCCCGCGGCAAAGCGGGAAAGGCAACGGATGGCCATGCGTTTCGGGTGGAGAGCGGTCGTGGCGAGGGTTCTGCGCCCTTATCCGTACTTCCCGCTGTTGCCGTTTCATCTGTTTTCCCCCGCCGACGTGATCGCCGAACGGATCGGCACCGCCGCCGTTGACCGGATCATGGCCGAGCCCGGTCCGGCCCGGCTGGAACGGGCGATGGTCGCCTTCCTCGGCGACGCCGACGCCGCCTGGGTGGTGCGCAAGGAACTGCACGCCGCCTATGAGCCCCGGTTGCGGGCGGTGGCGCTGCATCTCGATCCGCCCGCCGCGCATGGCTTCGTCGGAGCCGAGCCGGGGCCGCTCGGCCATCCGCTTGATCCGCGTGCGGCCGCCGATCTCGGCGCGGCCCTGCCGGTGCCGCCGGCCTTGCCGCGGTTCCGTCCGATGACGCGGCTGATGCAATGGGTGGTGCTGCTGGGGGGGAGTGTCGCCTTCCTGGCCCGGCTCGCGGCCCTGACCCTGCGCTGCCGCCGGCGGGGAACCCCGCCGCTGCGGGCCGAGGTGGTGGCCTCCAATTTCTGGACGGTGCCGGTCTGGACCGCCCTGCGCGAGGCGGCGGAAGCCCAGGGGCTGTGGCGCCCGGATTCGCTGCGCTTCATCCTCGATCAGCCTGGGGCCGAGTCTTTCCGGTCCAGCGGGTTCGCCACGGTCGAACCGGACACCTTCGTCGCCCCGATCGGCCCGTGGCTGCGCGAGGTGGCGGTGCCGGCGGTGGTGCTGACCGGCCGGATCCTGGCCGCCGCCCTGCGCGAGCCGGGTTCGGCGGTGACGCTCGAAGTGGCGCGGCAGGCGTTGAGTCTGGCCTGGCGTGCGCTGCCGCTGTTCCGTCAGGCTTATGCCCTGCGCTGCCGCTGGTTCCTCGAATGCGCCGACGAATCCTCGCTGCCCGGGCTGCGGGCGGTGCTGTTCCGTCGCTGTGGCGCCCGCTCGGTGCGCTGGCCCTACCATCAGAACGAATCTCCCGGGATCGGTCTGTCCTATCTGCTGTTCGACCTTTATGTCGCCGGCGGCGCCCTGCAGGAAGCCGCCTACCGCCCGCTCTGGTCGCCGCGCTGCCACGGGCTGGCGGTGGGGCAGATCCGCAACGATTTCCGCATCAGCGGCGAGGCCAAGGCCGCTCCGGCGCTGCGGGAGCGGATCGCGGCCGAACTGGCGGCGGGACGAAAGCTCGCGGTGTTCTTCGGCAGCAACACCACCCTCGGCTTCGAACGTCCGGTGGTCGAGGCGCTGGAGGCGACGCTGGAGGTGTTCGCCGGTGCGCCGGACTGGATCCTGCTGGTCAAGCCCAAGGTCGGCAAGAATTTCGACCCGTTCCATCGCTCGAATCCGGGACTGGCGGCGCGACTGGCGGCCGATAACGTGATCGCGATCCGTTACGATGAGCCGGTCGAGGTCTGTCCCCCCGCCTGGCTGATCCAGCAGATGACGGTCGGGGTGTCGGTGCCGGGCTCGGTTCAGTCCGAGGCGCTGGTGTCGGGCCGGCCGCTGCTGACCTATTGGCCGGTGGCCCATCCCACCGCGCTGCGCAGCCGCCTTGTGGCCGACGGATTGCTGTTCAATGACCGGGCGGCGCTGGTCGCGGCGCTCGGGCGGATCCGGGCCGGCGCGGTGCCGCCGATCGACCTCGACTGGTACCGCTGGGCGCTTGATTCCCATGCCGATGATCGCGCTCTCGGCCGCGTCGCCGCCACCTTGTTCGGCAACGCCACGCTTGCTTCCTCCGACATTTCGTCCCGGCCGGTTGAGATCTGATGGAAAAGTTCGTCTGCGACTATCCCTGGACCCATTTCGAGGTCAACAATCCCGACGGCACGGTGTCGATGTGCTGCGACAACCCGACGCCGCTCGGCAACGTCAATCAGGCGACGATCGGCGAGATCTGGAACGGCCCGGCCTATCAGGCGATCCGGCGCCAGATGCGGGATCAGGGCGCCCAGGCGATCTGCCCGCCCTCCTGCCCGGTGATGGCCGGCGGCAAGGCCTATCAGCGGCTCGACTGGATCGACCAGCTCGATCCGGCCGGTCCGGCCCGCGCCAATGCCGAGCTCAACCAGCGTGAATTCGCCGCCGGCGGCCTGCGGCTCGAATCGCTGCCGCGCTGGATGCGCTTCGCCTATTCCTATGCCTGCAATCTCGATTGCTATCATTGCTACCAGCGCGAGGACGCCACCGCCCACCGCACCCTGCCGGAATCGTTTCTGGCCGAGGCGCGGGAGATGGCTCCGCTGTTCCAGGTGATCTTCCCGTTCGGGGGGGAG
>JBDLVO010000260.1:0-6882 GCA_039804805.1 Pseudomonadota bacterium | reverse complement strand
ATCTGCTTGATGCCTGCCATTTCAACGAAACCGGCGGCACGCGTCTGGCCGAGATCCTCGACGGCTGGTTCGCCGCCCATCCCCTGCCGGCAGACGGCGCCGGACAGCGATAATGCCAAGCCGTTTAAAGACTTCATGACAAAAATTATCAGGACGGCAGCGAACAAAATCTCGACTAAATGGCTGAACTTACAATAAAAAATCCGAGATACGGCGAATTTACACCTGCTTGACGGACGCTATCGAGGGGGACGAACGAAAGCGGGGGCCGAACAACGGCCACCCGCTTCCATCGAAACCATCGACCATCAGCCTAAAGGGCTGATTTTAGTGGTTATTCCGCTCCACGAACCGTTCCAGCCAGTGGATATCGTAATCGCCATTGACGAAGTCCGAATCCTGCACCAGCCGGTTGTGCAGCGGCAGGGTGGTCTTGACCCCCTCGATCACATATTCGCCCAGCGCCCGGCGCAGGCGCATCAGCGCCTCGTTGCGGGAATTGCCGTAGACGATCAGCTTGGCGATCATGCTGTCGTAATGCGGCGGGATGCGGTAGCCGGAATACAGCCCCGAATCCACCCGCACCCCCAGCCCGCCGGGGGCATGGTAGCCCTCGATCCGCCCCGGGCAGGGGGCGAAGGTCTGGGGATCCTCGGCGTTGATGCGGCATTCGATCGCCTGCCCGGCGAAGCGCACGTCGGACTGGCCATAACCGAGCGGCGCCCCGGCGGCGATGCGGATCTGCTCGCGCACCAGATCGATCCCGGTGATCGCCTCGGTGATCGGATGTTCGACCTGAAGCCGGGTGTTCATCTCGATGAAGTAGAACTGACCGTTCTCGAACAGGAACTCGATCGTGCCGGCATTGCGGTAGCCGAGCTTGGCGATCGCGGCGCAGGCGGTGGTGCCGATCCGCTCGCGCTGGTCGGCGTTGAGCGCCGGCGACGGCGCCTCCTCCAGCACCTTCTGATGCTTGCGCTGGAGCGAGCAGTCGCGTTCGCCGAGATGGACCACCCCGCCGTAATTGTCGGCCAGGATCTGGATCTCGATGTGGCGCGGCCGGCCGAGATACTTTTCCATGTAGACGTCGGCGTTGCCGAACGCGGCCTTGGCCTCGTTGCGGGCCAGCTTGAACGCCTCGACCAGATCGTCCGGGCTGCGGGCGACCTTCATGCCCTTGCCGCCGCCACCGGCGGTGGCCTTGATCAGCACCGGATAGCCGATCGTCTCGGCCGCGGCCAGGGCTTGCTCGACCGATTCGATCGCCCCTTCCGAGCCGGGCACCACCGGCAGGCCGGCGGCCTTGGCCGCCTGCTTGGCGGTGATCTTGTCGCCCATCATCCGGATGTGGTCGGGCGACGGGCCGATGAACACCAGCCCGTGTTCCTCGACCATCTGGGCGAAATCGGCGTTTTCCGACAGGAAGCCGTAGCCGGGATGGATCGCGTCCGCCCCGGTGATGGTCGCGGCCGACAGGATCGCCGCCTTGTTGAGATAGGATTCCTTCGCCTGGGGCGGGCCGATGCACACCGCCTCGTCGGCGAGACGGACATGCATCGCGTCGGTGTCGGCGGTGGAATGCACCGCAACGGTGCGGATACCCATCTCGCGGCAGGCGCGATGGATGCGAAGGGCGATTTCGCCCCGGTTGGCGATGAGAACCTTCTCGAACATCGGCTTATTCGATGATCACGAGGGGTTCGCCGAACTCGACCGGCTGGCCGTCGGTCACCAGGATCCGGGTGACCTTGCCGCCGCGCGGGGCGCGGATCGGGTTGAAGGTCTTCATCGCCTCGATCAGCATCAGGGTCTGACCCTCGGCGACGGTATCGCCCGGATTGATGAACTTGGCCGCGCCGGGTTCGGGGGCGAGGTAGGACACGCCGACCATCGGCGAGGTCACCGCGCCGGGATGGTCGGCCTCGTTGACGCCGGCGGCCGGAGCCTGCAACGGGGCGGCGCCCGGCGCCGGAGCGGCCTGATAGGCCACCGTCTGCACCTGGCGGACGACGCGGATGCGGACCTCGCCGACGGCATATTCGATTTCGGTCAGGTTGGTCTCGTCGAGCAAGGTGGCGAGGGCGCGCACCGATTCGCTGTCGATGGGGGTGTTGGTGCCCATTATCTTTCCGGAGTTCCCTTGATCAGCCGGGCCAAGGCGTCGAGCGCCAGGAGATAGCCGTGGCTGCCGAGGCCAGCGATCATCCCCTTGGCCGCCTGGGCCACGTAGGAGTGGTGGCGGAACGAATCCCGCTGATGGATGTTGGACAGATGAACCTCGATCGTCGTCACCTCGGCGGCCAACAGGGCGTCGAGAAGGGCCACCGAGGTGTGGGTATAGGCGCCGGCATTGAGAATCAGGCCGGCAGCCCGTCCCCGCGCCTGCTGGATCCAGGTGACCAGCTCGCCCTCGTGGTTGCTCTGACGAAACTCGACCGTCAGCCCCAGCCCCTCGGCATGGGCGCGGCACTGATGCTCGATGTCGGCCAGGGTCTCGCGGCCATAGGTCTCCGGCTGCCGGGTTCCCAGCATGTTGAGATTGGGGCCGTTGAGGATGATGATCAGAGGGGCGGCGCTCATCCGACCTTCCCCCTTGTCCTGCCGCGCGTTCGCCATGGCGGGTTTTATAGCACGGGGGGCGCCCGGCGCAATCACCCCTTGAGGAGGGGCGCGCCCTACCCGACGCAGCCGCCGAACCACGCACTTGGCTCCGGCCCGGCTTCGGCCGATACTACGCGGTTGGCGGCAGAGTGCCGCGACGAGGAAAAAGATGCGGCTCGGCAAGGATTTCGACACGGCGATCACCCGCGAACTGGCGGCGGCGGGGATCGAGCGCTACGAGATCGAGCATGGCGGCAAGCATCCCCGGCTGGTGTTCGTCCACCAGGGCCGGCCGCTCAGCTACATCCTGCCCGGCTCGCCGTCCGATCACCGCGCCCTGCGCAACATGGTACGCGACCTGCGCGCCCTGCTCGGCCTGACCGGAACCGCCCGCGCCGCCACCGCCGCCGAGGAGACGCCCGACCCGGCCTGGCGCGACGCCGCCCGCGCCCGGATCGCCGCCAACCCGCCGCGCCAGGCCACCGAGCGCGACCGGCGCCTCGCCGCCCTGCTCGACCAGGATTTCGCCGACCCGTTCGACCTGGCCCGGCGCGACCGGGCCGAGGATCCGCCGGCCTGGGCCCGCTCGCATACCGAGCGGCTGGAGCGGCTGGTCGCCCTCGGCCTCGCCGAATCCGATGCCGAGGGCCGCTATCGCCGCCGCGCCCCGGCGGCGGATTCCGACCGCTAACCCCCGGCCGCCGCCCCCCGACAGCCGGGCAAGACAGGAGGAACCGATGAGCGACGAGACGCCGTTGCGGGTGGGATTCGCCATGTTCCCGGACCAGACCCATCTCGATCTCGCCGGGCCGTGGGAGGTGCTGACCCGCCTGCCCGGCTGCGAGTGCCTGCTGATCTCGACCCTGCCCGAGCCGGCCCGCAGCGGCAGCGCCGGCCTGACCCTGCTGCCGACCACGCTGTGGGCGGCCTGTCCGCCGCTCGACCTGTTGTGCGTGCCGGGCGGGCCGGGCCACCTCGCCGCGATGGAGGATCCGGTGCTGCTCGACGCCCTGCGCCATCACGCCGCCGGCTGCCGCTACGTCACCGCGGTCTGCACCGGGGCGCTGGTGCTGGCCGCCGCCGGGCTGCTCACCGGCTATCGCGCCACCACCCACTGGATGTCGCTCGACCGCCTCGCCCGCTTCGGCGCCGAGCCGGTGGCGGGGGCGCGGGTGATGCGGGACCGCAACCGCATCACCGGAGCCGGGGTCACCGCCGGAATCGATTTCGCCCTGACCCTGGCGGCGCTGCTGCGCGGCGAAGAGGTGGCGCGACGGATCCAGCTCCAGTTGGAATACTGCCCGGCGCCGCCGTTCGACGACGGCGACCCGGCCCGGGCCGATCCGGCCCTGGTCGCCCGCGCCCGGGAGCTGGGCGCCCCCTACCGCGCCCGGATGGACGAGGTCGATGCCCGCGCCGCCGCCCGGCTGGCGAGGATGGGATGAGCGGAGCGGCCGGCGCCCCCTGGGTGACGGTGATCCTGGTCAATTACAATGGCGGCGCGCTGATCCAGGCCGCGCTCGACTCGCTCGCCGCCCAGACCGACCCGGATTTCGTCGCCCTGGTGCTCGACAACGCCTCGACCGACGGCTCGGCCGAGCGGCTGGTGCTGCCCGATCCCCGCTTCCGCCTGCTGCGGGCGCCGGTCAATCTCGGCTTCGCCGCCGGCAACAACCGCGCCGCGCGGGAGGTCCGCACCCCGTGGCTGGCCACCCTCAACCCCGACGCCCGCGCCGATCCCGACTGGCTGGCGGCGCTGGCGCGGGCGGTCGCCCGCCATCCCGGGGTGGCGATGTTCGGCTCGCTCCAGCGCGACGGCGCCCGGCCCGGCCTGATCGATGGCTGCGGCGACGTGCTGTCGGTAGGCGGCATCCCCTGGCGCGGCGGCACCGGCCAGCCCCTGGCCGCCGCTCCCACCGCCGATGGCGAGGCCTTCGCCCCCTGCGCCGCCGCCGCGCTCTACCGCACCGACGCCTTTCGCGCCGCCGGCGGGTTCGATCCGCCCTTTTTCTGCTACATCGAGGATGTCGATCTCGGCTTCCGCCTCCGCCTCGCCGGCCATCGCTGCGTCCAGGTCGCCGAGGCCCGCGTCACCCATCTGGCCTCGGCGATCAGCGGCCGGACCAGCGACTTCACCCTGTTCCATTCCTATCGCAACCGGATCCGGATGGTCGCCCGCTCCCTGCCCGGGCCGCTGCTGGCGCCGGGACTGGCGCTGCATCTGGCCGCGACGGTCTATCTGCTGATCCGCAGCCGGGCTCCCGCCGCGGCGTGGCGCGGGTTCGCCGCCGGGCTGCGCCTCCTGCCGGCGGCGCTGGCCGACCGCGCCCCGATCCAGGCCGGCCGCCGCGCGAGGACGGGACAGATCGCCCGCGCCCTCAACTGGCGCCTGGGCGACCTGCGCCGCCGCCCGATCGATCTGCGTCCGGTGGATGGGGCAAGCCGGCCAAGGGGCGCGCCCCTTGGCGATCCCCCGAAGGGCCGGAGGCCCTTCACCCAATGAGTTTTACCGGGCCGGAGGCCCTTCACCCAATGATTTCCACCGGGCCAAAGGCCCTTCACCTCAGAGAAACACCGACAATGGCGCAAACATTTGCAGAATTGCGGCCCGCCCTGCGGGAGGCAACCAAGGCGGCGCACCACCGCCTGGATCATCATCCCCTGATGTCGCCCCTGGTGCGCGGCGAACTGACGGCACGAACGTATGGAGATGCCCTGCTCGGGCTTCATGGCTTCCATGCCCCAACCGAATTGGCCTGTGCCTCGGTCCGGCCGGAGGACGCGCCGCCACGACGGAGCGAATGGCTCGCCGAGGACCTGCGCCGACTGGGGCGGAATGATGATCTGAGCGCCCCGGACTTTCCGCGTTGGACCGGTAGAGCGCCGACATCAACCGCCGAGTATGTCGGCATGCGCTACGTCATCGAAGGCAGTGTCCTGGGCGGACGGGCCTTGCTGCCGTCGCTACGCGAACGGCTGCCGGCGGCGTGCCGGACCGTCACCGCGTTTTTCGATGGTCAACAGGATGCCACCCGCTGGGAGGCCTTCTGGGCGATGGCCGACCGGCTGGCTCCCTTCGACCCCGCCATGGCAATCGCGGCGGCGGTCGGATTCTTCGCCGAGATCGAGGCCCTCGCCGACCGGCAGACGACATGGCTGGTCGCGCGCGCCATACCTAGTTCTGGGTGGTGACGCTAATCCAAACTGGGAATTGATAGGGGATGACGACCCCGATTATCATAGATAGCGTTGAGCCTCCATGCGATGACCCGACAATGTCGTACCAATATAACCCCTTATACAATCCCGCCGCTGGCGATACACCGTTGCCGACCGACCCGCGGGAGATCGAAGCGGTCTTGCGGGCGGCCAGCAAATGTTACGAGGCCAATCCCTATTTTTCCGCCCGTTATCCAGAAAGGGGGGCGGATTTTGCCCGATCCGACGGCGGATATCTGGCCACCCTGGTCGAACAGCCGCTGGCCTACGTGATCCAGCAGGTTACCTGGCTGGGAACGTTGCTGGCCTGTCGCGGCGTGCCGCGCTGGCTGCTCGAAACGCATCTGCTGGTGCTGCATCGCGAGTTGGTGGCGGCGCTGCCGAAACGAGCGGCGCGTTATCGCCGCCTGCTGCTGGCGGCGGAAATGTTGCAGGCCGAACGGCGGGCCTGCCTGCCGCAAGCGCTGTTCGACGCGCTGGCAATCAGCTTCATGCGCGCCGCCGGCCCCGGCCTGGGCGGAGTCGGGCCGCTGCCGGTCGCGGCGGTCTGCGACGAATGCTGCGGCATCGACAAGGCCGTGCCCAGTCTGGTGTCGTGGCTGGGCGATCCCGGCCGGTTCCCGGCCCGCTGGTGCACCGCCCTCGATGCCTGTGTCGCCCAGGCCCGGACAGTGGCCCGCCAACGGAACAGCACGACGGCAATCGACGCGACCGCAATCGGCGCGGCGTGATACGGTGGGGTCGACGGTCCGGCAGCGGTCGAGACGATGATCCCTCTTGACACCACCACCTGTGAATCCGAGCCGATCCGCACCCCGGGCGCGGTTCAGCCACATGGGGCGGTCCTGGTGCTCGGCCGGGACAGCGGCGTGATCGAGGCGGCCAGCGAGTCATGTCTGCCCCTGCTCGGCTGGCGGGCGGAATCGATCCTTGGCCACTCCTTCGCCAGCCTGATCGGCGAGGTCGCCGCCGCCAGCCTGCTCGGCCTGCCCGCGGATGGCGCCCAACCGCTGTTCCCCCTCCGCCGCAATGGCCGGCTGCTCCAGCTTCGGCCCAGCCATA
>JBDLVO010000259.1:0-3597 GCA_039804805.1 Pseudomonadota bacterium | reverse complement strand
GCGTGGATGTCGGCTTCGAGGTGGACCGCGCCGGGATCGTGGGCGTCGTGCTCCATCCCTTCCATCATCACTCCCTGGAGATAGACGGCGGCGATCCGCATCCCGTCGCGCTCGATCGCCCGACCGATCGGATGCTCGGCCGCCGCCGCCACTCCCGCGCCCAGCACCAGTCCCAGCGCCGTCGCGGCCAAAAGTCTGTTCATCGGTTCCACTCCTCATTGATGCGGTTAAGACTTAATATCACAAACGGGCGGCGGCTCGGGCGCGGATTTCCTCCGTCCCGGTTCAGCCGCCGAAAATCGCCGGGCTCCAGGCGGCGCCGATCACAACGCTGCCCAGCAGTCCGGGCAGCAGCGGTCCGACCCGCCGGGCCGGGGGCAGCCCCTGGCCGGCGAGAATCCGCTGCCCCAGCCACAGGCTCCAGACCAGCCCGGCCAGGAACAGCGCGGCCTTGGCCAGTGCCGCGCCATTGGCGCCGAGCGGGGTGAGGGCGAGCAGCTCGAACAGTTTGGCCCCCAGCCCGAGCAGCAGCGACATCATCGCCACCGGGGCGAACTGATAGCCCAACTCGATCGCGCGGCGACGGAACCCGCCGCTGGCCCCGGCGCGGCCGGCCAGGAGCGCCGCCAGCGCGGTCAGCGCCGACAGCAGCCCGAGCGACAGCAGCGCGCCCCCCAGCATGAAGCCGAGGATCAGGGCGAAATCGAGCCAGAGGAACACTTCGTTGCGGTCGGGATGGACGCTCATCAGCCAGGATGGCCCGGCGCGCAGCAGCCCGTCCCAGCCGTGATCGACCGCCAGTTCGCCCAAGGCCTGGCGCCAGTCCTGGAATTGCGGCAGCACCAGCCAGAGGAAGCCGCCGAGCGCGATGCCGATGGCGAGGAACAGGAAACCGACCTCCCAGCCATTGGGGTTGGCGTCGCGGATCGCGGCGATCTCGGCCCCGGGCGGGCGCAGGCGCAGATGGACGCCGCCGGCGGCGCCGGGATTGACGCAGCGCAGGCATTCGATGCAGTGGCGGGATTCATGCTTGCGGGCGAGGTCGATCATGGTCGGGCACAGGCCGCGCTCGGTGTAGCCCTCGTCGCCGGCAAGGCGGGCGCGCGGGGCGAACTCGACCGCGCCGAGGCGGGAGAACACCCCGAGCAGCAGCCCGATCGGGCAGGCGTGGCGGCACCACGCCCGCTTGCGCCGGCCATAGAGGAAACCGCACAGGATCGCCGCCGCCATGGTGCCGCCGAAGATCTCGGCCACCGCCTCGGGATGGTCGCGCACGCCGACGGTCTGGCCGAGCACGGTGATCACCACGAAGCTGACGATCGGGGTGCCGGGCCAGCGCAGCCAGCCGGGAATCGCCCGGCGCGGGCCGAGCCGGTTGCCCCATTCCGCCGCCGCCCCCATCGGGCAGAGCAGCCCGCACCAGGCGCGGCCGGCGCCGATCACCGACAGGAACATCAGCGGGAACCACAGCCCCCACAGCAGGAAATTGGCCGCCGCCGCCGCGTCGCGCCACAGCGGGGTCTGCGGGGCCGCCGGCGGCAGCAGCAGCGGCCCGGCCACCACCAGCAGGAACAGCAGGAACATCCCGGCATGGATCCAGGGCAGGAAGCGCAGCCGGGGCACCAGGACCCGTTCCAGCGCCGCCGCCCAGCGGGCGGCCCGGCCCGGCGGGTTCCGGGCGGCGCCGGCCGCGCCGCACTCGCAGGCCGGCAGCGTGGTCACGACGCCACCCGGGGGCGGCCGGCGCGGTCACGACGCCACAGCCACCACAGGATCGCCGCCACGGTCGGCACCACCAGCAATCCCTGCGCCGCCAGTCCCTCGAGGGTCGGATGGATCCCGAGCCAGGACAGGGTCGGCCAGCCGGGCAGCACCGTCGCCGGCAGGACGCGGGCGGTCTGCATCTCGACCACCCCGTTGCCGGCGAAGGTCAGGGCGAGGTAGTAGAGCAGGGCGGCGGTGGCGCTGAAGAACAGCTTGAGCGGCAGCCGCACGGTCAGGAAGCGCATCGCCAGATAGATCACCGCCAGGGCGATCACCGCCAGGGCGATGCCGAGGCTGAGCGCCGCGCCCTGGCCCGGCGACGCGGCGATCAGCGCCTGATAGAACAGCACGGTTTCCGCGCCTTCGCGGAACACGGCGAGGAAGGCGGCGAAGCCCAGGGTGAACAGCCGCCGTCCCGCCGCCGCCGCGCCGACCTGGGCCTGGACATAGGCCTGCCAGCGCGCCGCCTCGCGTTTGGCCAGCAGCCACCAGGTGCAATAGAACAGCACCGCCGCCGCCACCAGCATGGTGACGCCCTCGATCGCCTCGCGCGCCGCGCCGGACAGCGCCACCGCCTCGCTGATCACCCAGGCCAGCCCCAGGCTGGCCACCACCGCCCAGGCCACCCCCTGATAGATCACCCGGGCGTGCTGGCCGGCGCCGGTGCGGGTCAGCACCGCCAGCAGCGCCGACACCACCAGCAGCGCCTCGACCCCCTCGCGGACCAGGATCAGCAAGGATTGCAGCAGGGTGGCCCAGAAGCCGCCCCGGTCAAGCCGGGCCGGCACCAGATCGAGCTGGCCGCGCACGCCGCTCCAGGCCGCCGCCAGGGTCTCGGGCGGCACCCCCTGACGGGCCAGGCCGATCAATTGGGCGAACCCGCCCTCCAGCTCGGTTTTCAGCCCGGGATCGGCCGCGCCGATGGCGTTTTCCAGCGGGCCGTCGAACCGTTCGAAATAAAGGGCGGAAAAACCGCGCATCGTCACCAGCCGCTGCTGCGGCTGATAGGCGGCGACCAGGGCGTCGCCCTGGGCCTGCACCGCCGCCACCGCCTGGGGCAGGTCGAGCCCCTCGGCCCGGGCCGGGCCGCACAGGATCGCCAGCAGCGCCAGCAGCAGCAGGAACGGCCGCCTCATCGCCCGCTCCCCTCGACCACCACCTTCTCGGCGTCCAGCCGGCGGGCATCGGCGCGCAGGGCGGTCCGCAGGGCGGCGGCGGTGTCGCCGAAGCCGCGTTTCTCCGCCGCTCGTTTCTGCAACTCGGCGAACAGGCCCTCGACCTCGCCGACCCGGGCGATCCCCAGGGTCCGGCGCGCGGCGATTTCCATGCCGCCGGCCTCGTACTGGTCGAAATAGCTGGCGATGGCGGCCTCTTCCGCCGCCTCGGCCTGACCGGCCCGGGCGGCGCTCTCGGCCCGGTCGATCTCGGCGATCACCCGCTCGGCCGCCGCCGCCCAACGCGGCTGGTCGGCCGCGGCGGCCGTTCCGCTCCACAGCGCCGCCGCCATCACCGCGCCGACGATCCTTGTTCCGCTGCCCATCGTCCGTTCCATCCTCCCGCGTCCGGGCCGGCCGGACACGTCTTTGCGACTGCGTCTGATAGGTAATCTTACGCAGGGTGATGAAGCGAAGCAACAGATTCTAAGAATTGATCGCAGAACGGTGGGCGGGATCGTCCCGGGCGGCGGCCGACGCCGCCCGGGACCAGGAGCGGTCAGCCCGCCTTGACCTCGGCGACGAAGCCGCCGACCTCGCCCTTGAGGCGGTCGCTTTCGCCGTGCAGGCGGTCGGCCAGGGCCGACAGCTCGGTGGCGGCGGTGGCGGTGGCGCGCTC
>JBDLVO010000258.1:0-2930 GCA_039804805.1 Pseudomonadota bacterium | reverse complement strand
CGACACTCGGGGTGCGAGCGCGGGGACCCAGGCAGTAGAGCCTCAGTACCTCATCACAGAAATGGCAAATCGACACCACCTTGTCGAACCTCGCGACATCAACGAGATAGTACCGATGGTTTTCACTGAACTCGGCCGAGAACGTCTCACGCATTTTGTGCGGTATCGTGTCGTAGAAAACCGCGGCACAGCGCAGCCCCTGACGAGCGACGGTCTCCCGCACCGTACCGAGCACACCATGGACGACTTCCGGCACCAACAGCCAACGTGGCGCCCCGGACGTACCGGGGGGAACCCATGGCGACCAATCCTCGGGGCGGACCCCACCCCACCGGGAAAGGTGATCAAGATGCGCCTGGGTCGGCACCACCAGCGACTGGCGGTCAGGGTCCCAGCGCACCGGGATCACACGAACGCCACAGCGGATCAATCCCCGCGCCATCTGTCGGACGACACGTTGGACCCCCGAATTATGCGGATTAACCGAGGTGTCGGTGACCCAGTAATAAACCCCATCGAAACCTGACAGCGGGGCAGCCGCCACGGTCTTCAATTCGGCGGCCAGACGGCGGGCATAGCCGCACCAGTCGATCCCAGGCTGCGCCGGCGCCTGAGCGGGCCGATCCTGGAGATTGATCTGTCCGGGCAGCGGCAAGGACTGGATCCGCGGCAAGGCAGCCGCGTGCTGATGCCGCACCAGGAAGGTCAACACCTCGTCCGCCGCCTCCGGACTGGCGGCCAGAACGACGTCAACCAGCAGCAGCGCCTGCATGTAACGCTCGTACTGGTCCGCCAGCTTATGGCCCATAACGCGCAGAGGGCCGGCATCGTAGAACAGGAACGCCAGCGCGCATCCCAACCTGCGCCCGGCCAGCACCAGTTCGACCGCGCCGAGCGGCCCCAGTTGGTCTTCGGAGGGGATGGTCGCCACCAACAGCCAGTCACCCGGCTGGACCGCCTTCGCGTCAACCGTTACGGCAGATTGGGCGCGGCTCGGGTAAACCGTCAGATCCTGGGGACCGAACAACGGGTGCTGGGGATCGTCCCACGCGGCAAGAACCTCGCGATGAACCAGACGCAGTTCCTTCGCCGCATCATCCCAAACCACGAAACGAACCGACTGACGGGCATCGAGCAGCCCCTGCCCCAGGCGCTGGGTCACCAGCATCGCCAGCGACGACGGGGCGGAATCATCAGAGGGCAGCAGGTAATACAGACGCGGCTCGCGACGGGGGGAGACAGTCCGCGGACGGGAGACTCCTGCCGGACGGCGGGACGCCGGACGCCTCCCCAAACGCCGGAGCGCGGTTTCCAGCTTGCCGACGTTATCGTCGAGAGTCTGCGCCATCGTCTCGATCCGGTCGAAACGTTGATGCCCGGTCGCCAGAACCTGATGAAGGCGGGCCTCGATCGCCCGCAGGCGGCGCTGGGTCGGGTCATGCTCCGAACTTCCCAGACGAGCCAACACGCCGACCACCGGCCACCGCTCCAACCGATGACGCCACAACGCGCGGTCCAGCCCGTCGACGCCGACGCCAACCCTCCGCCCTTCGGGCGAAAAGCGCAACCGGGCCAAAATCGACAATGGACTGCCGCCATCGCGAAGGACACGGAGGTAATAAGCCAGCCCCTCGCTATCGGGGGCGCGTCCCAGGATCGCCTGGTAAGCGGCACGCACGAACGCCTCGTCATGCTCGGCCAGCAATTGGGCGAGGCTGACCGGACCAACCGTCGCCGGACGCGAAGCCGGACGACTCGGGTCACGCCCCTGGCCGGCGAGACGGAGCAGTCGACCGATCACCGGACGACGTAACCAGCCGTAACGGCGAATTTCCGCCTCCAGGCCGGACAGGTCGACCCCACGCGCCCGCCCTTCCGCCGACATGCGGATTTCGGCGGCGATGTAACCACGACTGACACCGCGATTGAGCATAGCGAGGTAATGCCGGCGACCGTCCGGATCGGGGGCGCGACCCAGCAGGAGCCGGAAGGCGGCTTCGATGAAGGCCTCTCCCTCCAGTGCCAACAACTCACGGGCGCCGGGCGTCGCCGGAGCGGCCAAGGTCGGCACCGGAGCGGATTCCCGCGGCACCGCTTTCGACCGGGCGGGAAGAAGTCCGCTCAGCAGGTGATCGAGCGTACCGAAGAACCGCCCTTCCGCGAAGCTGTTGTAGAGATGGATCTGGGCCGCGACGCCCTGCTCCATCAGCTCGGCAATGGAGAAATCCTCGAAATAGGTGCCCTGGCCGGCGTAGCGCGGCAACGGCGCGGCCCGGCTGAACACCACGGCCCGTTCGGTGGTGAGGGCCAAATCGCACAGATCGCCCAATTCATCGCCGCGCGTGGGGTCGTCATGGAAGACAACGAGCCGGCCGGCCGCGCATTCCACCACCACTTCGCCGGCGGAGAGGGAAGCCAGAACGCGGGGCACCACCCGGATCGTCGGCGTCGTCGCGGCAAGGCGGGCCGCGATCTGCCCGATCCGCGCCTCGAACCCGGCCCAGCCGGCCGAACCCGGGGCGGGTCCTTCGACCAGGATGTTCGCGGCCAGCCCCTCGGCCTGAATCCGGCCGATCGCCGCGTCGAGCGCCGCCGGGGCGTTGGCGAACCCGACCAGCCAGATCGCCGGCGGACCGGATGGCAGTTTGACCACGGCGGTGAAATAAGGAATCAGCGGTCGCCGCTCGATCAGGACTGGAGCCCCATTTCCGGCCGGGGCGGATGGCGCGTCCCTGGCCGCTGCTGCCGAGACCACCACCACCGGCAGACTGTGCCGCCGCAGGAGGCCAACGGCGGCCAGATCGTCCGGACCAGGCATCACCACCACCACCGCCTCGACTCCGGAGGCAATGACCTCGTCCGGCACGAGGCGGGGAGTGTGGCTCACCTGATATTGGGGTGAACGACCAAGGCAGGCCGCCACCCGGTTC
>JBDLVO010000257.1:0-4682 GCA_039804805.1 Pseudomonadota bacterium | reverse complement strand
CCCCTTTTTTTCTGAAAAAGGGGGCGGTCCGGAGGCGTCAGCCTCCGGGCGGGGTGCGGGGTGGCAGCCCCGCCGCACCCCGGGCCGGTGCCGGATGTCCGACCTTTGAGGCGATCGGGCCCGCCGGGGCCGCGCCGCACTTCAGGGAACCGCCATGGCCAAGCCTCGCACGCTGTTCGACAAGATTTGGGACGCCCATCTGGTGGACGTCCAGGATGACGGCACCTGCCTGCTCTACATCGACCGTCATCTGGTCCATGAAGTGACCTCGCCCCAGGCCTTCGAGGGTCTGGAGATGGCCGGCCGCCGTGTCCGCCACCCCGAGCGCACCCTGGCGGTGGCCGACCACAACGTCCCCACCACCGACCGCTCGCACGGGATCGAGAACCCGGAAAGCCGGATTCAGGTCGAGACCCTGGCCGCCAACGCCGCCAAGTTCGGGGTCGAGTACTACCCGATGGACGACATCCGCCAGGGCGTGGTCCACATCGTCGGGCCGGAACAGGGCTTCACCCTGCCGGGCAGCACCATCGTCTGCGGCGATTCCCACACCTCGACCCACGGCGCGTTCGGCGCGCTGGCGTTCGGCATCGGCACCTCCGAGGTCGAGCATGTGCTGGCGACCCAGACCCTGGTGCAGAAGCCGGCCAAGAACATGCGGATCACGGTGAAGGGCCAGGCTCCGGCCGGCGTCACCGCCAAGGACATCGTGCTGGCGATCATCGGTAAGATCGGCACCGCCGGCGGCACCGGCTATGTGATCGAATATGCCGGCGAGGCGATCACCGGCCTGTCGATGGAAGGCCGGATGACCGTCTGCAACATGACGATCGAGGCGGGCGCCCGCGCCGGCCTGATCGCCCCGGACGAGACCACCTTCGCCTATGTCGCCGGCAAGCCGCGCGCCCCCAAGGGCGCCGCGTTCGAGGCCGCCGTCAGCTATTGGAAGACTCTGCGCACCGACGAGGGCGCTTTGTTCGACCGCGAGATCGAGATCGACGCCGCGACGCTGGAGCCGCAGGTGACCTGGGGCACCAGCCCCGAGGACGTGATCCCGATCAGCGGCCGCGTGCCCGATCCGGCCGAGATCGCCGACGAGGCCAAGCGCCGCGCGGTCGAGCGCTCGATCGCCTATATGGGCCTCGCCGCCGGTCAGAAGGCCACCGAGATTCCGGTCGACGTGGTGTTCATCGGCTCCTGTACCAACGGCCGGATCGAGGATTTCCGCGCCGCCGCCGAAGTGCTGAAGGGCCGCAAGGTCGCCGCCGGCGTGCGCGCCCTGATCGTGCCGGGCTCGGGGCTGGTCAAGGAGCAGGCCGAGGCCGAGGGGCTCGACGCGATCTTCCGCGCGGCCGGGGCCGAATGGCGCGAGCCGGGCTGTTCGATGTGTCTGGCGATGAACGGCGACCAGTTGGAGCCGGGCCAGCGCGCCGCTTCGACCTCCAACCGCAATTTCGAAGGCCGCCAGGGCCGGGGCGGCCGCACCCACCTCGTCAGCCCGGCGATGGCGGCGGCGGCGGCGGTGACCGGCCGGCTGACCGATGTGAGAGGGCTGTAAGGCGATGGAGAAGTTCACCGTTCTCACCGGCGTCGCGGCGCCGCTGCCGATGATCAACGTCGATACCGACATGATCATCCCCAAGCTGTTCCTCAAGACGATCAAGCGCACCGGGCTGGGCAAGAACCTGTTCGACGAGATGCGCTACACCCCGGACGGCAAGGAAGTCGCCGACTTCGTGCTCAACAAGGCGGCCTACCGCTCGGCCAGCATCCTGGTGGCCGGGGCCAATTTCGGCTGTGGCTCGTCGCGTGAGCATGCCCCCTGGGCGATCCTCGATTTCGGCATCCGCTGCGTGATCGCGCCGAGCTTCGCCGACATCTTCTACAACAACTGTTTCAAGAACGGCATCCTGCCGATCAAGCTGCCGCAGGAGCAGGTCGACAAGCTGATGGACGACGCCAATCGCGGCGCCAACGCCATCGTCACCGTCGATCTGGCCAAGCAGACCATCACCGGTCCCGATGGCGGCTGCATCGCCTTCGAGGTCGATCCGTTCCGCAAGCATTGCCTGCTGAACGGTCTCGACGACATCGGTTTGACGATGCAGCGGGCCGACCGCATCGCCTCGTTCGAACAGACCCGGACCCAGTCCCAGCCCTGGCTGTAATCTGACCTTCGGTCTAACCAACAAGGATTGACGCCGCCGCCGCAAGGCGGTAGGCACCATCCGATCGTTATAATTTGGGAGCGTACCATGTCCGCCAAGAAACTTTTGATTCTTCCCGGCGACGGCATTGGCGTCGAAGTGATGGCGCAGGTGCGCCGGATCATCGACTGGCTGGGGAAGCGGCGGAAAATCGAGTTCGACGTGTCCGAGGGCCTGATCGGCGGCTCGGCCTATGAGGTCCACGGCACCCCGCTGGCCGACGAGACCCTGGCCGACGCGCTGGCGGCCGACGCGGTGCTGCTCGGCGCGGTCGGCGGCCCGAAATGGGACAACCTGCCGTTCGACAAGAAGCCGGAACGCGGCCTGCTCAAGATCCGCAAGGAAATGGGGCTGTTCGCCAACCTGCGCCCGGCCACCGTGTTCGACGACCTGGTCGATGCCTCGACCCTGAAGCCCGAGATCGTCGCCGGCCTCGACATCATGATCCTGCGCGAACTGACCGGCGGCCTCTATTTCGGCCAGCCGCGCGGGATCGAAACCCTGCCGGACGGCTCGCGCCGCGGCGTCAACACCCTGGTCTACACCACCGAGGAAGTCCGCCGCATCGGCCGGGTCGCCTTCGAACTGGCCCGCAAGCGCAACAAGCGGGTCTGCTCGGTCGACAAGGCCAACGTGCTGGAATGCACCGTGCTGTGGCGCGAGGAGATGGTCAAGCTCCAGCGCGAGGAATTCCCCGACGTCGAGCTGTCGCACATGTATGTCGACAACGCGGCGATGCAGCTGGTGCGCAATCCCAAGCAGTTCGACGTGATGGTGACCGAAAACACCTTCGGCGACATCCTGTCCGACTGTGCGGCGATGCTGACCGGCTCGCTCGGGATGCTGCCGTCGGCCTCGCTCGGCGCCGCCGACGAGAATGGCCGCCGTCGCGCGCTGTACGAGCCGGTGCATGGTTCGGCTCCGGACATCGCCGGCAAGGACATCGCCAATCCGCTGGCGACCATCCTGTCCTTCGCGATGTGCCTGCGCTACTCGTTCGACCTGGCGGCCGAGGCCGACCTGATCGAAACCGCGGTCAAGACCGTGCTGAAGGGTGGCCTGCGTACCGGCGACATCATGCAGCCGGGCAAGGCCAAGGTCTCGACCACCGTGATGGGCGAGGCCGTGGTGCGGGAACTCGACAAGATCGGCTGATCCGTCAGCCTCTTGGGGTAAGGGAACGGGAGCGGCTCGGCGCCGCTCCCGTTTTTTTTCGCGGGCTCTGCCCACACCCGCCAAGGGCCACAGGCCCTTGGAACCGATGGGATCCAAGGGCCTTGCGGCCCTTGGCGGGTCCGGGCGGAGCCCGGGATCAGGCGGGGTCGCGGCAGCGGTGGCGGTATTGGCCGAAGCGGGTGAATTCGCGCGGGGCGGCGCCGGCGCGGATCGCGGCGGCGAGGCCGCGCGGGTCGTGCACCACCAGGCCGCCCAGCACGGCGATGCCGTAATCGAACAGGCGCGGCGTCAGCGGGGTGGACAGGCCGATCAGCGCCAGCGGCGCGGTTTCGGCCAGGCGCAGGATGCGCGGCAGCGAGCGGTTGACCAGCGCCGAGGCATTGACCACCGCGCAGCCGCAGCCGGGCAGCAAGGTATCCATCGCCACCGGCGGGAACTCACCGGGGCGGGGTTCGGTCTCGATCACCGCCGCCTGGGGCAGGATGCCGCCCAGGCCGGGAAAGGCGCCGATCACCACCGCGCGGCCGGGGCCGTGCGGCAGGGTCTGCACCCCGTTGCCGGGGCGCAAATCGGGGTCGGGCCGGTTGTAATGGGCGTTGAGGGCGGCGATTCCCAGCGCCATCTCGACCGGGTCCCACGACCGGCACAGCAAGGCGAGGCGGCGCAGCCCCTCGCGTTGCAGTCCGGCGAGGCGGGGGGCGAGGTCGCGCGGCGGGCGGGGCAGGGCGGCGAGGCCGCTGCCATGCGGGCCCTCGACCATGATCCAGCGGCCGCCGCAGGCGATGGCGCGGATCTCGTCGTCGGCGACGCCGAGGGCAAGGTCCTGGTACAGCCGTTCCGGCCCCCACCACCGCCACAGCGAGTCCAGGTCGGGGGCGACCATCGCGCCGTGACGGCGCATCTCGGCCGGCAGGCGGTGCAGGCAGCGCCCGGCGATCGAGGTCAGCACCGGCAGCCCCTGCGCCACCCCCTGGCCCAGGCTGGCGCCGAGATCGCGCGAGGCGGAGCGGAAGGCGGGAAAGCGGCTGATCACCAGCAGATCGGCGTCCTCGCGCATCGCCTGACGCAGATGGCGGGTGGCGTCGCAGCGTTCGACCGCCAGCGGGGCGCCGCTGGCGAGGTCGAACAGCTCGATCCGCTCGGCGCAGCCCTGGCCGAGGGCGGCGTCGGCGGTATGGTTGCGCTGGACATAGCCGGTGACGGTGAAGCCCCGCCCCTTGAGCCGGAGGGCGAAATCGGCCAGCAGACCATCGACCGATTCGGCCGGGTCGTGGATCACCAGCCCCGGCCGCACCCAGG
>JBDLVO010000256.1:0-6726 GCA_039804805.1 Pseudomonadota bacterium | reverse complement strand
CTCCTTCACCGTCAACGAGGACAAGGGCTTCTATCACTGCTTCGGCTGCGGCGCCCATGGCGACGTGATCGCCTTCGAGATGCAGGCCGGCAATCTCGGCTTCACCGAGGCGGTCGAGCGGCTGGCGGCCGAGGCCGGGCTGGAGATCCCCCGCCCCACCCCCGAGGCCCAGGCGCGCGAACGCCAGCGCGCCGGCCTGCACGAGGCGCTGGAGGCGGCCTGCGGCTGGTTCGAGACCCAATTGCGCCGCCCGGACGACGCAAGCGGGCTGGCCTATCTCAAGCGGCGCGGCCTGACCGACGCCACCATCGCCCGCTTCCGCCTCGGCTGGGCGCCCGATTCGCGTGACGCCCTGCGGTCCGCGCTGATGAGCGCCAGCCTGCCGGAAAGCCTGCTGATTGAGGCCGGGCTGCTGCGCCGGCCCGAGGGCGGCGGCGCCGCCTTCGATTACTTCCGCGGCCGGGTGATGTTCCCGATCACCGACCGGCGCGGGCGCGTCATCGGCTTCGGCGCCCGCATCCTCGGCGACGGCCAGCCCAAATATCTCAATTCGCCCGAGACTCCGCTGTTCCACAAGGGGGCCGTGCTGTTCGGCCTCGCCCTGGCCCGCGACGCCGCCCGCGAACGCGGCGCGGTGGTGGCGGTCGAGGGCTACATGGACGTGATCGCGCTGCATCAGGCCGGCTTTGCCCATGCGGTGGCCCCGCTCGGCACCGCCTTGACCGAATCCCAGCTCGAGATCCTGTGGCGGCTGGCGCCCGAGCCGATCCTCTGCCTCGACGGCGACTCCGCCGGCCAGCGGGCGATGGCCCGGGCGCTGGAGCGGGCCTTCCCGCTGCTGAAGCCGGGGCAGTCGCTGCGCTTCGCCGTGCTGCCGGCCCCCGAGGATCCGGATTCGCTCTTGCGCGGTCAGGGCGCGGCGGCGATGACCCGGGTGCTGGAGCAGGCCCAGCCGCTGATCGAGGCGGTGTGGCGGCTGGAGACCGAGGGGCGGCCGCTCGACACCCCCGAGCGCCGCGCCGGGCTCGACCGCGCCCTAACCGAGCGCGCCGGCACCATCGCCGACGATTCGGTGCGGATCCAGTATCTGCGCGCCTTCCGCGACCGGATGTGGCAGGCGTTCCGGCCGCCCCGCCCGGCCGGCGGGCGCCCCCGGCCCGGCCGCCCCGGCGTCGCCGCGGGGGCGCTGCGCGGCCAGGATGGCCGGCTGGTCGGGGTCGGCCGCCCGCCCGGGCCGCGCCCGGCGGCGGAGATGCAGGAACGGGTGCTGCTGGGGCTGCTGCTGGCCAATCCCGGCCTCTATGACCAGGTGCAGGAGGCGCTCGGCCTCTGTGCCTTTTCGCAGGAGTCGCTTGACAACCTTCGACGTGGGATTCTAAAGCACCTCGGAACTGGGCGAGGGCTTGACGCGGAGCAGCTTTCCGCCCATCTACGGGCGGATGGATTCTGTTCGGTGCTGGAGTCCCTTCTCGATGCCAGCGAAAGGCGCATGCTTGGAGTCCGCGGCTATGACAGCGCCGAGGATGCGAAGGCTCTCTGGGACGATGTCTACCATCGCTATACCCATCGGAACCTGCAGGCGGACGTGGACGAAGCCAGCGCCCGGCTGATCGAGGAATCGTCGCCGGCGTCGTGGGTCCGCTATCAGGCGGTCAAGCGGCAGGAATGCACGGCAACGGCCGGCGAGGACGAGGCGGCCCCGCCGCCCCCGTCCCCAGGCGGCGGACGCGGCTAGGGCGCCGGACGGCAAGGCGTCGAATCGCGGCGCGGGTTTAACGGGGCCGGCGGGTCCCAGACACACGCCCCCATCGCCGATGGGGGCGACCGACAGGGCCGGACGGGCAGGACGCCCGGCCGGGTCGGCGCCGTTCGGGGGGACGGGGCCGGGGTCTTCAGGAGTGAAGGGTTTCATGGCGACCAAAGCGACGAACACCGCGGAAGTGTCGGAAAACCAGGACGAGTCGATGGACGGGCCGCTGCTCGACACCCTGGGGGTTGCCGTCAAGAAGATGGTGGCGCGCGGCAAGGAGCGCGGCTACGTCACCTATGACGAACTGAACGCGGCGATGCCGCCCGACGAGGTCTCCTCCGAGCAGATCGAGGACACCATGGCGATGCTGTCCGAACTCGGCATCAACGTGGTCGAGAGCGAGGACGGCGAGGAGGCCCAGCCCGAGGGCGAGGAGGAGGCCACCGACAGCGAGGGCTATTCCGGCGCCGGCAACGTCGACGAGGAGGATCTCGGCCGCACCGACGACCCGGTGCGGATGTATCTGCGCGAGATGGGCTCGGTCGAACTGCTGTCGCGCGAGGGCGAAATCGCCATCGCCAAGCGGATCGAGGCCGGCCGCGACATGATGATCGGCGGCATCTGCGAAAGCCCGCTGACCATCCGCGCCGTGGTCGAGTGGCACGACGCCCTGGTCGAGGGCAAGATGCTGCTGCGCGACATCATCGATCTCGACGCCACCTACGGCGCCGGCCCCGGCGGCGAGCTGTCCGAGGAAGAGCTGGAGCGCGGCCCCGAGGAGGAGCCCGCCCCCGGCGAGGCCGCCGCCGAGGGCGAGAACGGCGGCGAGGAGCGCGAGGTCGAGGGCGAGATCCCCGACGGCGATGACGCCGAGGACAGCGCCATCTCGCTCGCGGCGATGGAAATCCAGTTGCTGCCCCAGGTGCTCGAGACCTTCCAGGCGATCACCCTGACCCACCAGAAGCTCGAAAAGGTTCAGGAGCAGCGCCTCGCCGCCCTGTCGAAGGGCGAGGCGGCCACCCCGGCGGTCGAGAAGAAGTACGACAAGCTGAAGACCGAGCTGGTCCGGCTGATGCAGGGCATCCATCTCAACAACGCCCGCATCGAGTTCCTGGTCGAACAGCTCAACGGCCTCAATCGCCGGCTGATGACCCAGGAAGGCCGCCTGCTGCGTCTGGCCGAATCCTGCCGGATCAAGCGGCCCGACTTCCTCGACGCTTATTACGGCTCGGAACTGGCCCCCAACTGGGTCGAGCACGTCGCCGGCCGCAGCAAGCAGTGGAAGGATTTCGCCAGCCGCCACGCCCACGAGATCGGCGAGATCCGCGCCACCATCTCCCGCATCTCGGGCGAATCCGGCCTGCCGATCACCGAATATCGCCGCATCGTCCAGACGGTGCAGAAGGGCGAACGCGAGGCCAGCAAGGCCAAGAAGGAAATGATCGAGGCCAACCTGCGCCTCGTCATCTCGATCGCCAAGAAATACACCAACCGTGGCCTGCAATTCCTCGACCTGATCCAGGAAGGCAATATCGGCCTGATGAAGGCGGTCGATAAGTTCGAGTACCGTCGCGGCTACAAGTTCTCGACCTACGCGACCTGGTGGATCCGGCAGGCGATCACCCGCTCGATCGCCGATCAGGCCCGCACCATCCGCATCCCGGTCCACATGATCGAGACCATCAACAAGCTGGTCCGCACCTCGCGCCAGATGCTGCACGAGATCGGCCGCGAGCCGACCCCGGAGGAACTGGCGGAAAAGCTCAGCATGCCGCTCGAGAAGGTCCGCAAGGTCCTCAAGATCGCCAAGGAGCCGATCTCGCTCGAAACCCCGATCGGCGACGAGGAGGATTCCCACCTCGGCGATTTCATCGAGGACAAGAACGCGGTGCTGCCGCTCGACGCGGCGATCCAGGCCAATCTGCGCGAAACCACCACCCGCGTCCTGGCCAGCCTGACCCCGCGCGAGGAGCGCGTGCTGAGGATGCGCTTCGGCATCGGCATGAACACCGACCACACCCTCGAGGAAGTCGGCCAGCAATTCAGCGTCACCCGCGAACGCATCCGCCAGATCGAGGCCAAGGCGCTGCGCAAGCTCAAGCATCCCTCCCGCTCGCGCAAGCTCAGAAGCTTCCTCGACACCTAGGCGACCGGCCGGGCGCAACAGGCGGGCTGCCGCCCGCGCCCGCCCGGGGCGATGCCCCGGACCCCCTTCCTTTTCGTCGCTTTTCGCCGCCCCGGCCATACCGGGGCGGGCGTTCCCCCTATTGCAATCGGGCAGGTCAGGGACCAGCTATCCCCTTGGCATCGGCCAAGGGGATAGGCCCGGGGAAGGAGCGCGCGCATGATCGCCAAGATCTCGCTGTCGGGGAAATTGCTGTCGATCATCGGTCTGCTGATCGCCGCGATGGTGCTGCTGTCGCTGCTGGCGGCGCTGCAATTGCGCGCCACCATGATCACCGACCGCGAGGTCAAGTTGCGCAATCTGGTCGAGGCCGCCGACGGGACCCTCCGTTCCTTCGCCGAACGGGCCAGCCGGGGCGAAATCGATACCGCCCAGGCCCAGGCCCAGGCGCTTCAGGCGATCCGCCTCGCCCGCTACGGCGAGGACGAGTATTACTTCATCTACGGCAAGGACGGGCAGGTGCTGCTCAATCCGGCCCATCCCGAACGCGAGGGCCGCACCGCGCGCGAAAGCCGCGACGCCAACGGCTTCGCCTTCGTCGATGCGATGCTCGACGCCGCCGGGAAGGGCGGCGGCTTCGTCCGCTACATGTTTCCTCAGCCCGGCCAGACCGCGCCGTCGCCGAAGCTGGCCTATGCCCACACCAGCCCGGCCTGGGGCTGGGTGCTGGCCACCGGGATCTATATCGACGACGTCGATGTCGAATTCGAGGCCGCCCTGCTGCGGCTGGCCGGGGTGTTCCTGCTGGTGACCCTGGTCACCGCCGGGCTCGGGGTGGCGCTGTCGCGCAACATCGGCGGCGGCATCGGCCGGCTGGTCGAGGTCACCCGCCGCCTCGCCGCCGGCGATTACCATGTCACCGTGCCGGAAACCGGCCGGGGCGACGAGATCGGCCGCTTGGCCGAGGCGGTCGAGGTGCTGCGCGACGCCGCGCTGGAGGCGGAGACGCTGCGCGCCCGCCAGGAGGCGGTCAAGCACGAGGCCGAGGCCCACCGCAAGGCCGAGCTGCTGCGGGTCGCCGACGGCTTCGAGGGCAGCGTCAAGCAGGTGGCGGAAACCATCACCCACGCCTCGGGCGAACTGGAAAACGCGGCGGCGCGGGTGTCGTCCTCGATCGACACCGCCTCGCATCAGGCCACCCGGGTCGCCGATGCCGCCGAGCAGGCCTCGGCCAACGTCCAGACCGTCGCCGCCGCCGCCGAGGAATTGTCGGCCTCGATCGCCGAGATCAGCCGGCAGGTGTCGCAATCGGCCCAGATCTCGACCGAGGCCGCCGCCGACGCCGAAAAAACCAACCAACTGGTCGAGGGGCTGGCCACCACCGCGGCGCGGATCGGCGAGGTGGTCGGGCTGATCACCGACATCGCGGCGCAGACCAACCTGCTGGCGCTCAACGCCACCATCGAGGCGGCACGGGCCGGCGACGCCGGCAAGGGCTTCGCGGTGGTGGCGGGCGAGGTCAAGACCCTCGCCAACCAGACCGCGCGGGCCACCGAGGAGATCTCGCAGCAGATCACCTCGGTGCAGAACGCCACCCGCGACGCGGTCGAGGCGATCGGGACCATCGGCGGCACCATCAACCGCATCAACGAGATCACCGCCACCATCGCCGCCGCGGTCGAGGAACAGGGGGCGGCGACGCAGGAAATCTCCCGCAGCGTCCAGGGCGCGGCCGAGGGCACCCGCACCGTCAGCACGATCATCGTCGCGGTGTCCGACACCGTCGGCCAGACCGGTCAGGCGGCGCAGGAGGTGCTGGCGGCGTCGGATCAGTTGTCGGAACGCTCGGTCGATCTGTCGCGCAAGGTCGATGCCTTCGTGACCAACATCCGCGCCGCCTGATCCGCGTCCCGGGGCGCGGCGACGGCGGTCATGGTGCCGCCATCAGCCGGTCGAACCCGGCCAGCATCGCCTCGACCGCGATCGACTGGATCGCCGCGCCGGATTCGACCGCGGCGCGGTCGAGCCCGGGGGCGGTCGGCAACACCAGGTGATGCCGGCAGCCATTGACCGGGGCGAACACCGACAGGGCGCAGAAGGGGAATTCCGGGATCAGCGCGCCGTTGTCGGCCAGCAGCGGCGCCGGAATGTGGCCGATCTCGCAGATCGGCAGCCGCACCGCGGCGGCGAGATGCTTGCCGCCCGAATCGACCCCGATCAGCGCGACGCAGCGACCAAGCAGGCAGGCCTGCTCGCTGATGGTCAGCAGCCGGGTCAGATCGACCGCGCCGCCGCGCCCGATCTCGTAGGGCTGCTGGCCAATCAGCAGCGGGATATAGCCGCGCGCCACCAGCCCGGCGATCAGTCCCTTGACCTGGGCCAACGACAGGCGACGGCTGGGATCGGTGCCGGCGCAATGCAGCGCCACCAGCCCGCGCCCCGGCAACGGGTCGGGAAAGATCGCCCGGAAGCGCTGCCGCGCGAACGGCGCGAAGAACACCGCATAATCCTCGGTGCGGTAATCGACGCCGTAGACCGCGCGGAAGAAGACCGACTGATACTGGGCGATGTGCGGCAGCACCGGCCGGTCGAGCAGATCGGTGAAATACCGGTTGGACTGGTACCCGGGCAGGATCCAGCGCTGCTGCCGGAAGCCGATCTTGCGCGAGGCCGCCAGCCGGGACACCACCAGCCCGGACAGGCTAAGCTGGTGCGGGTCGGGATCGTAGAGATAATCGAACACGACGTCGCGCAGTTCACCCAGCGCGTCGTCGATCACCCCGAAATCGAATCCCCAGTCCTGGAACGCCGCCGCCAGCTCGGGCGCCGCCACCCAGGCGTTGATATAGGG
>JBDLVO010000255.1:0-11488 GCA_039804805.1 Pseudomonadota bacterium | reverse complement strand
GCGCCACGATCCTGATCGGCCCGAAAACGATCACCGCCACGACGTTGACGGCCCTTGATGCGCTTTCCACTTTCGTCGAGATCGGCGAGGTCGAAGAGATCCCCGAGTTCGGCATCAAGTGGGAGACCGGCAGCTTTACGCCGCTGAAGACCGGGCTGAAGCAGAAGTTCAAGACGATCCAGGACAACGGCACCATGGCCCTGACCGCTGCGCGCAAGGGCTCCGATGCCGGACAGATCGCGGCGCGCGCCGCTGCGGCGGATAAGCAGTCGGCTTATCCGATCAAGGTCATCCTTGGCGACGACACCGGCACCGGCACCGGCCACCAACCCTCGCGTTTCTACTTCTGGGCGCTGGTGACCTCGGCGACGGTCAAGACCGGCAAGGCCGGCGATCTCGTCACCACCGGCATCACCCTCGAAATCACCTCCGACATCATCGAGGGCGCCCAGGTCGCCGGGTCGTAAATCCACCCATCTCGCACAACCATATATAAGGTGTCCCCACATGCCCCTGCTCACCTCCGGTCAGGTCGCCGCCCCGCTCGGTGACGATAGCGTCACCCTGGTCCCCTCGATCGAGGCCATCACCGGCATCAGCCGGGTGTTCGGCGGCATCGACCCCGCCGCCAAGCGAGTGCTCGCCCTCGACATTGAGGCCCACGCCACCATCATCACCCTCGCCGCCGGCCTCAAGGGCGCGGCGGCGCGGGCGGTGGCCGGCCAGATCTATCGGCAGGGCATCGACAAGACGGTGCTGCCGCTGACCGACTACCTGCTGATCCTGCGCAACGGCGGCCGTCCGCTCGACGCGGAGGTCGATGCGTCGGCCGAGGGGGAGCTGCCGGGCTGAGCCTGGAGGCGTGGTGCGAGCAACTGTTCGCCCGCGCCACCGGCTGGCTCGGCTGGTCCCCCGGGGTGGCCTTGACCACCCCGATCCCGCAGATCGAGGCCGCGCTCGGCGGCCTGATCGAGTGGCACAACCTGCGGCACGCCCCGCGCGACAAACGGCTGGCGCCGCCGGCGCCGACCGCCAAGCCCGACCGGGCTGCCGCCGCGCGGTCGCTGGCGGCTTACCTCCGATCCCGGATGCACCCTGATGGCTGATACCACCGAAACCACCGCCCTGGTCATCGACGCCAGTGGCGTCGTGTCGGGTGCGGCCCAGGTCGAGCGCGCGGCCCAGCGGCTGGAGGCGGCCAACAGCAACATCGAGCGCGCCTCGCAGCGCGTCGCCGACAGCACCCGGGCGCAAGAGCGCTATCTTGACAGCCTGACCCGCCGCTATGACCCGGCGGCGGCGGCGGCGGCCAAATACGCCCAGGCCGAGGCCCGCCTGCAGGGCATCATCGCCGCCGGCGGGGCAAACGCGGTTCGCGCTGGCGAGGTCCTGCAGATGATGCAGACCCGTCACACTGAGCTGGCGGCGGCGGCCGAAAAGGGAGCGGTAGCGGGGTCCCGATTTGGCGGGGCTCTCCAGCAGGTCGGCTATCAGGCCACCGACGTCGTCACCCAGATCAGCATGGGCGGCGATGCGATCACCGCCTTGGGCGTTCAGCTCGGTCAGTTGCTTGGCGCGTTCGGGGCCTGGGGCGCGGTGGCGGGTCTGGCGGCGGTATCGGCCGGGGCGCTGTACCACGCTTTTTCCGATAACGCCGAGGCGGCGGCCCAAGCCGAAGAGGCCGCCAAGACCTATGCCGCCAGCCTGACCGAGCTGACCGAGGTCGAGAAGGCCTACACCGCCGCGCTCCGCGACCGCCAGGGCCTGTCGCCGATCGACACATCGACAGATACGTTGGAAAAGCGGATCCGCGATGCGGAGGGGGCGTTGCGCGGCCTGTCCGACCGCAGCCTGTCCGGCGACCGCTCGCTGTGGGGCCGGACCAAGGATTGGGCCTTTGGCGACAGCGATGCGCAGCGCCGGGCGGCGGCCGAGGCCGAACTGGCGGACGCCCGCCGCAACCTGTCGGCGGCCAACGACCTCGCCGAAGCGCGCGACAAGGAAAAGCTGACCAAGACCCTCGATGACCTCCACAAGGCCCGGGCCGAGGATCTGGCAGTGGTCCGCATGTCGGCGGACGCCAGCAAAGAGGCCTCGGCGGCGCTGGAGGCGGAGAGGTCAGTCCGCGAGAAGCTGAAGGACAGCGGCGCCGGCAAGGATCAAATCGAGGCCGAGGTCGCGGCCGCCCGTGCTGCTGCGGTCGAAAAGGTCCAAACCGACGCCGCCAACCAGGCCTCCGAGGCGGAGAAAAGCCGCGCCGATCAGGCGGCCAAGGAAGCCGCGCGCAAGGCGGCCCAGGCGGAAAAGGAGGTTGCCGACCTCGAACGGCAGGCGCAGGCCGAGCAGCGCCTCGCCGCCGCGTCCGGCCAGCGCTGGGCGGTGCAGCGGCAGGCCCAGCTCGACAATGCCCGCGCCGAGGCCGAGGCCAAATACGGCGTCGGACCGCTGGCCGACCGGGCCACCGCTGCCGCCGGCGCCAAGATCGACGCCAGCCAGGCGCGAGTTCAGGCCGACTACCTCGCCGGCCTCGACCAGCAATTGGCCGACCTCCAGTCCAAGGGCACCGCCCGGGCGTTCGGCGACACCTTGTCCGACAACATGGCCCGGGCTCGGCAGGAGGCGGATCGGCTCGGCCTGTCGGTCGATCAGATTTTGCCCAGGCTGGAGGCGGTCACTCGGGCCCAGCAGACCGAGAAGTTGCGGACCTTTGCCAGCAGCCTCGATCCGGCCGCCGCCTATGACGAGCAGATCGCCAAGCTGGAGGCCTTGCGCAGCCGGCTGGAAGAGTTCGGGGTCAGCAACGACAATTTCGCTCGGGCCTACACCGAAGCCGAAACCCGCAAATTGGAGGCCTCGCGCGCCTGGGCCGATGGCGCCGAAGCGGCCCTGCGGCGCTACGCCGACGCGGCCAGCAATTACGGCCAGGGGGCGGGCTCGGTGATCACCTCTGGGCTTCGCCGCGCCGAAACAGCCCTTAATGCTTTCGAGCAGGCCAACCAGTCCGTATGGGAACGGGTCAGGTCGTTCTTGCTCGGGGTGCTGTCCGATATCCAGGCGCAGTTGATCAAGTCGTCGATCACCGGCCCGCTCGCCTCGGCACTCGGCAGCGCCAATTGGAGCGACCTGTTCGGCGGCAGTTCGGGGCGCGTCGATCTGGGCACCGGGTGGTCTACCGACCCGAGCATTGGGTACGTCCCGAACGCGGCGGGCGGCGTCTATTCTTCCCCCAGCCTCTCCGCTTACAGCAACTCCATTGTCAGCAGCCCCACCCTTTTCGCCTTTGCTCACGGCGCCGGCCTGATGGGTGAGGAGGGCGAAGAAGGCATTTTCCCGCTGCGGCGCCTCGCCTCAGGCGACCTCGGGGTTCAGGGCGTTGTCCCCGAGGGCGCCGGTAACGACAACCAGGCCGCCGCCTCGACCAACCACATTTACATCGACGCCCGGGGCGCCGACCGCGAAGGCCTCGCCGCGTTGCAGCGGCAGATCGCCGCGCTCAACGCCACCATCGAGACTCGGGCGGTCGGCGCTGTGATGACCGCGGCCCGGCGCGGAGGCAAACAGGCGGCGGCGATCCGAGGGGGGAGATGATGGCGATCGCCTATCCCCTGGCGCTGCCCGCCGTCGCCGACGATATCGCCCCGATCGTCACCATGGGCTGGTCAGCCCGGGCGGTGGTTGGCGTCTCGGAAAGCCCGTTTTCCCTCGCCCAGCAGGTCCAGGTCCACCCCGGCCAGGCCTGGGGGCCGATCACCGTTTCGGTCGCCCCGATGCGTGTCGCGGCGGCGGCCGAGTGGATCGGCTGGCTGCTGTCGCTCAATGGGCGCGAGGGCACCTTTTTGCTCGGAGACCCGACGCTGGAGGTGCCGCGCGGCACCATCGGCGCCGCCGGGATCGTCATCGCCGGGGCGCACGCGGTTCGCGCCCGCACCATCACCTTGGCGGGCCTCTCCGCCGGCGCCACGGTGCTGACCGGCGACTACCTCCAGCTCGGCGCCGGCGCCACCGCGCGCCTGCACCGGGTGCTGCGACCGGCGACGGCGGCGGCCGATGGCACGGTCACGGTGGAGATCTGGCCCGGGCTGCGAGCCGACCTCGCCGGCGGCGAAGAGGTGACCACCCGGTCCTGTGTCGGCCGGTTCCGGTTGTCCAGCAACACGATGGAGTGGGACATCCAGACCGCCGCGATTTTCGGCCTCGATTTCAAGGCGTCGGAGGTGTTGCCGTGACCCGCGAGATGACCGACGCGATGGCGGCCCAGGTCGGCGCCGCCCAGCTCTACCCGATCCTGCTTGCCCGGGTGGTGTGCGTCTCGGGGGACGTGCTGGTCTGGTCCGGCCTCGGCGACCTGACCTGGGCCGGCAAGACCTGGCTCGGGGTCGGCACGCTGGGCGGGGTGTCCGGTGTCGCCGAAACCACCGAAACCGCCGCCAAGGGCGTCACCCTCAGCCTGTCCGGGATCCCCTCGGACATGATCGAGACCGCCCTGGCCGAGACCCGCCAGGGCCTGCCGGCGGAAGTCTGGTTCGGCTGCCTCGATGCCGAGGGCGCGCTGATCGGCGATCCCTTCCTGCTGTTCCGGGGGCTGACCGACGTGCCGACGATCGAAGAGGGTGCCGAAACCTGCACCATCTCGATCACCGCCGAAAGCCGCCTGATCGACCTCGAACGCGCCCGGACCCGGCGCTACACCCCAGAGGACCAGCACCTCGATTACCCCGGGGACAAAGGGTTCGACTTCGTGGTTGGGCTGCAAAATCGGGAGTTTAAGTTCGGGCGGGCTTAAGGCGTGCAGCGGATGACCCACTGCCAGCCCGACCATTTCGCCCCGGTCGCCGGGCCTTCGGAGAGCCGGGAAAATCCTTTCGGGCATTTTTCGGTGGCGGCTTCTCGCAGCCCGATTTCCTGCAAAGCCGGTGATGTTACCGCGCCATTTTCGTAGCGGACCACGTATTCCCCGGCCGCGCCATATGCAACCGGGCGCGCGACAACCGTTTCGCACGCGGCCAAGGTCACCCCGGCCCCGATACTCAGCGCCAATAGCACAAGCCTATCCATTCGTCTGTCTCCACCATCCATCAACCAATGGATGATCCCATGCCTTTGCACAGATTTCCAGATTGGCCGCTGCGCCTTGACGCGGCGGTCGAGGCGGCGCGCGCCCTGCCGTTCGGCTATCGGCCGGGCGAATCTCACTGCTGCCTGTTTTCGGCCGGTGTGGTGCAGGCGATCACCGGCACCGACGTCTACGCTTGGTTTCGTGGTCGGTACCGGGATGAGCGCGGCGCCTATGTCGCGCTGCGGCGGTTCGCGGGCGGCGACGTACCCGAGGCCGTCGCCAAGATCGCGACGGATGTAGGTGCCCCCGAGATCCTTCCGGCCCTGGCCGGGCGCGGCGATGTGGTGCTGATCGACACCGCCGATGGCCCGGCGATGGCGATCTGCCTCGGCGCCACGGTGACGACAGTGCTCAAGCCCACCGGCTTGGCCTTCTTGCCGCGCGGCGCGATCACCCGCGCCTGGAAAGTCTGACGTGCCGGCGGTCGCGGTTGCGGCGGTAGTCGCGGGGATCGGCGCCGGCGGTATGGCCGCCGTGGCGGGTACGGTCGTCCTCGGCCTGTCCACGACGCTTTCGGCGATAGCGATTGGCGCGGCCGTGGCGGCTTTTTCGGCGGTCTCGTCGATAGCGATGTCGGCATTGGCTGACACGCCATCGCTTGACACGCCCAGCCTGTCCTACGATTCGCGCGAGCGGACCCAGATGGTCAAACAGGCCATCACCGCCTGGCGCACCATCTACGGCGAGGTCAAGGTTTCCGGCCCGGTCACCTTCCTGCACACCACCGGGTCGAGCAACAACAAGTGCCACATCCTCCTGACCATCGCCTGCCACGAGGTAGCGGCAATCGGCGACGTCTATTTCAATGACGAGTTGATCCCGATCGGCGATGACCACAAGGCCACCGGCCGCTGGGCCGGCTATGCCCGGGTCTGGAAGGGGCTGGGCACCGTCGCCGGTGACGCTGACCTCCAGGCGGCGCTGGAGGCCAATTGCCCCGGCGTCTGGACCTCCGAGCATCGGCAATACGGCCGCGCCAAGCTCTACATCGAGTTCACGCACAGCGCGACCTTGCTCGCGAGCGGATTGCCGACCGTCACCGTCGTGGTCAAGGGTAAGCCGGTTTATGAACCCCGCACCGGCAAGGCGGCGTGGTCGGCCAACCCGATCCTCTGCCTGCGCGATTACCTCACCCTGCCGGCCGAAAAAGGCGGCGTCGGCGCCCTGGCGGCCGAGATCGATGCCGATGAGGCCTCGGCCTCGGCCAGCGTCTGTGACGAGCTGGTCGCGTGCGTCAATTCCCGCCGCGTCGCCGCCTCGGTCGGCACCGCGATCGGCAGCATGACCGGCGGCGATGGACTCGATGCAGCGTTTGACGGCACCGCCTCGACCACCTCGACCTATTCCGCGTCGGGCTCGGTGCCGGCGACCATCGGCAAGCAATGGACCGAGGCCAAGACGATCGGGCGCCTGCAGGTCTTCTCACCGTCGGACACCGGGTGGGTTTCCGGCTCGACCGGGTCGGTGACCCTGGCCCTGCGCGGATCCAATGACGGCGTTGCCTGGACCGTGCTGGCCACCACCACCGGCTTCGACACCGAGACCCAGCAATCCTCGTGGGAGCCCGACCCGGACGACATCGACACCAGCAAGGCCTACCTGCGCCACGGCATCCTAATTACCGCCACCGATGGCGGTACCGCCTATGTGTCGGAGCTGCGCTTCTATGAGCGGATCGGAACCGAGGTGCGCTACGCCCTCAACGGCACGATTGACCACGACAAGCAGCCCAAAGAGGTGCTGCCCCGCCTGCTGTCTGCCTGCGCCGGCACGCTGGTGCAAACCGGCGGCGTGTGGCGGATCCTGGCCGGCTATTACCGCACCCCGACGGTCGAACTGACCGATGACGACATTACCGGCTCGATCAAACTCAGCGTCCGCCAGTCCCGCGCCGACAGCTTCAACGCGGTCAAGGCGACCTACACCAGCCCGGATAACGACTGGGTGACCACCGACGCCCCGCCTTACCGCAACGGGACCTACGAAGTGGAGGACGGCGGCGATTTCGAGGCAGTGACCTTTGACCCAGCGGCCGGCACCCTGACCAGCGCCGCCACGGTCGCGGTCGGCGGCGCGCTGCGGCTGTGGACCACCGGCATCCTGCCGGCGCCGCTGAAAACCGACACCACCTATTACGCCATCCCCCAAGCCACCGCCGGGGTGATCAAGCTCGCCCTGACCCGCGCCGGCGCTGAGGACGGCGCGGCCATCACCCTGACCAGCGCCGGCACAGGCACTCATCGCGCCCGGTTCGGGGTGGTGGTCTGGTCGGACACCGAGGCGCCCTACACCACCAGCCCGTCGATGGTGCAGCGGCTCGAAAGGGTCAAGCTCGAGCAGATGCGCCAGGGCATGACCGTCGAGCTGCCCTGCACCCTGCGCGCCCTGCGCCTACGCGCCGGCGACACCGCGATGGTGACGCGCCCGCGATTCGGCTGGGTGCGCAAGCCGTTCGTGGTGACGGATTGGTCCTTCACCGCGACCAATGATAACGACGGGCTGCCGGTGCTCGGCATCTCCCTGGCGCTGCGGGAGACGGCGCCGGCGGTGTTTGACTGGTCGGACGGCGAGGAAACGGTAGTGGACCTGGCCCCGAATACCGCTCTGCCGCCAGCCTGGGATGTGCCGCCGCCGACCGACCTGTCCCTGGCCAGCGGAACTGATCATCTGCTGCTGATGGGAGACGGCACGGTGGTATCCCGCCTGCTGGTCACGTGGTCCGGCCCGGCTGGCACCGCCGACCACATCGAAGTGCAGTGGCGGGCAATCGCGGCGCCGGAATGGCAAGTCGCGCCCAGCGTCCCGCTGGGTGCGACCTCGACCCTCCTCACTCCGGTGCGAGACGGGGTGTCCTATCTCGTCCGGCTACGCTCCGTCAGCGTGCTCGGAGCGGTATCGCAGTGGATCACATCGTCTCCGCATGTGGTCGTGGGCAAGACTGCCGCCCCAGCTGTGCCGCCATACCTCTCCGCCTCGATCAACGGCACCGTCGTCGTATTTCGTTGGGCGGCCAGTGGCGAGGCCGATTACGGCGGAGCCATCATCCGCTACGGCCTCAAGGGCGCCGCATGGGGGGCAAAGACTACACTGACGGAAGCAACACGGGGCACCCAGATCACCACGGCGGCTGTGCCGCCAGGAGACTGGGAGTTCGAGCTGCGTTACGTCGATACGTCCGGCAACGTTTCGCCGGACGGGGCAACCGCCGCCATGGAAGTTGGGTCGGCCCAGACGGTGGTCTCAAGTGTGCCGCAGGGGCCGGACTGGCTCGGCCTCTCCTCTGGGTGGGTGCGACATTGGACCGGCGTTCTGGTCCCTGACAGCACTAAGCTCGCGGTCGACATGACCGATGAAGAGCTATGGGATGTTTGCGTCTCGTCGCCAGTCCCTCTGTCCACATACACAATGCTGGGAGAGGTGTCGTTGCCGGTTGATGGTGCTCCTCGACTTTGGGCCGGGGTGACCGCCGCGCTTGGTCCGGGCGAGACGGTCGGGTCTCCATCACCTCTTCTTGAGGTCGCTACGAGAACTCTTGCCGGTAAGTATAGCGCGTGGACTCCCTGGACAATCGGCACCACACCATGCGGGGCCTATAAGATGCGTGTCTCCGTGGCGTCATCAGACGGTGCCGTCCTCCTCACCCAATTTGTTCCGACCGCCGACGCCAGCCTCCAGAGCGAGGATCATCCGGCGGTACCGGTGAGCGCCGATGGCGCCGCACTCATTTTCGGGGCGCCGTTCCTCGCGGTGCCCAATATCCAGGTCACCCCGACCGGCGCCGCCGCGCAGATCGGCACATCGGACGAGATCACCGTCTCCGGCGCAACTATCCACCTTTTCGCGCCAACAGGTGCGCCGATGGCCGGCGCAGCCAACGTCACCATTACGGGACCGAGATAATGACCGTCGCCTCCTATACCCAGCCAAATTTCACCGTCCACTCCGGCACCGCCTATAAGGCAGCGCTCGACGCAGCTACTGCCGTCCATCATCGCGTCGCCGGTTTCTTCGCGCCCCACGCACAGGCAGCGCCCGATAAGACGGTAGCCCTTGACGCGGGAGCCATGTGCGCAGGGACCTCCCTCTTCGAGGTGGCTGCACAATCGACCACCACCATCACCGCACCAGCCGCCGCCCCGCGCATCGACCGCGTGGTAATCGACTGGGAGACCGGCGCGGTGATGGTGGTGGAGGGGGCTGAGGCGGTGGTTCCGACGGCCCCTGACATTCCGGCCGGGAAACTGCCCATCGCCAGGATTGCCCTGGCGGTCGGGACAGCAGCCATTACCAACAGCATGATCTCCGACGAAAGAGTGTCTCTCTCGGTGCCCGCTACCGGCGGCCTCGCAGTGCGAGTTGGCGGTGCGGTCACGGTCCCCACCGCCACCCAAGCCGAGGCAGAGGCCGGCACCGCCGCCAACAAGGCGATGACGCCGCAACGCACCGCCCAGGCGATCGCCGCGCTGACCAAGACGGCTTCCAGCCGTAATCGTTTGAAAGGGGCGTCTGCCCTTAAGAACCCTTGGCGGAGGGGGCTAAATATTCGTGTTTCTGGTTCGGTACTGGCAACTCTGTCCGGAACGCCGTTTGGAAATATGATAAATGGAGTTGCCTTAACCGCAGCTTTTGACGGCGCCGTGACAAAGTCTTATAGCGCATGCGTCGCGATCGGATCTGGATCTGCCTATGTTGGGCGGCCGGGTTCATCTGCGACAACCCTCAATAAAGTCACTATTTATTCTTCAAGCGACCGTGGTTTCTGCTTTTCAAACAGCCAGATAACAATCAATGTCTACGGAAAGAACTCTGCGCCAAGCTCCGCCACTGACGGCACCATCGTTGGTTCGGCAACCGTCACTGACGGCGGCTCCTCTCAAGTGGTTGCCTCGGTCGCATTCGTGCAAGCATCCTATTTATACTGGTGGATAGGGTTTGTGTGCCCAGGCACTCAGAGCGGATGGGTATCCCAGGTTCAGTTCTTCGGCCCAACACCATCACAAGCATATACTGCTGATCGTTGGGTTGCTTGGAGATCGGCTGCTTCGGAATTGACAGTTTCGCGGCAGGCCAGCGGTATTTCCGCGGCTCCTTACTGCTTCCGCGTCCAGCGTCCGTCGGGAGACACGGCTCTTGGCACCATCGGATATATGCAGGTCATTGAGAGTATCGACGTCATCGAGGATCGCGGCAAGAAGCTGACCGTGAGCATCCCGTACCGAAAGGGGGGTGACTTCAGCGGAGGCACCATTACCGCTTCCTTAGTGTGCGGCACGGGCCCGGACGAGGGGGCTGCTGCGCTCATCGCAGGGATGTGGACCGGGGCATCATCCACTGCTGTCGTCCTGACGCCGCTCTCCACTTGGCAAACCGATTTGACGCTTACCATCACCGTCCCGGCCGCCGCCGCCGAGTTGGCGCTGAAGCTGACCTGGACCCCCAGCGGCACGGCTGGTGCCTCCGACTATTTAGAGTTCGGGGACATGAAACTTGATGATGCTGGCGCCACCTCGTCCGATGTGAATTCTATAAGTGATGTGCTGCGCGAATGTGAGCGTTTTTTCCTGGTTAGGACCACCGCGCAACAAGTGTCGGATCTCGCATATCAGATGCGGACAACGCCGACGCAAAAGGGATCAGGTCCGTATTACTATGACGCGGAGTTGAACTGATATGGCGTATCGCCTCACCTCGACCACGAACATTATCCGCCTGACCGACGGAGCGATCATCCCGGCCGATCCGACCAATCTCGACTATGTCGCCTATCTCGCCTGGATTGAGGCCGGCGGCGTGCCCGAGCCGGTTCCAGCCAACGCCAACGCCGCGCTTCTGGCCCAGCTCGACGCGCTCGACGCCAAGAGCGTGCGGCCGTTGCGCGCGGTGCTGGCCGCCACCCAGGCCTGCGCCACCCCCGACCCCGCCGATCTCGCCAAGCTGGCCGCGATCGAGGCCCAGGCCGCTACGCTGCGGGGCCAGTTGACGAGCTGACCCGCCCCGCCACTTCCGCCTTTCCCGGCCGCCGCGTGCGGCCTTTTTCATGTCCGCTGAAAGGATCCCACCATGCCCCCTGATTGCCCCACCGGCGAGTGCATCGCCACAAACCTGAAAGCCGATCAGGCGGCCTTGCGCACGAAAATCGAGGACATGGAGGCCGACATCCGCGACGTCCGCGCCGATGTCCGCTCGCTGCTCGACATCGCCGCCACCGGCCGGGGCAGCCTGCGCGCGCTGCTGCTGATCGGCGGTGCCCTGGCCAGCGTGCTATCCGCCCTCGCCTGGCTCTACGGCACCTTCGTCGCCCACCGATAAAAGGAACACCACCATGACCGAAACCTACGACCCCGCCGCCCTGCGCGCCGACCTGATCCGCGA
>JBDLVO010000254.1:0-13010 GCA_039804805.1 Pseudomonadota bacterium | reverse complement strand
GCGCGCGGGCGGGAGCCCGCGTATACCGTCAGTGCCAGCCGGTGGTGCCGGTGATCATCTGGTAGAGGGTCAGCACGATCTCGACCAGGATCAGGAACACGATGTACCACTCGACCTTCATGCTGGAGCGGGTCTGGATCAGGTCGAGCAGGGTTTCGGCGGTATCGGAGATCACTTCGAGCTTGCGGTCGAGGGCGCGGTTGCGGGCGGACAGGTCGTATTCGCGTTCGAGCCGGACGAACAGGCGTTCCAGTTCGGGTTTGACCCACAGCACCTCGGGGCTTTCCAGCAATTCGACGCGGCCGACCATGCGGTGTTCGGCCAGCAGCACCTCGCCGATCTGGGCCAGCAGATCACGCGGGCGGAGGTGGCGCAGGCTGCCGCGCCCGAGCGAGGCGGCCAGCGGCTCGATCGCGTCGAACACCCGGCCGATGCGGGTCTCGTACTGTTCGAGCACCAGATCGCGCGCCATCATCTCGGCGACCAGTTGCAGCCGTTCCGGGCAGGTGTCGCTGAGCGAGATCGCCCCGGCCTGATCGACCCGGTCTTCCTCGCCGGGGATGATGGTCAGGTCAACGCTGGTGCGGGCCTGCACCGGCAGCGGATCGGCCACCAGTTTCGACAGCGAGGCGAGGAAGATCGCCTCCTCCATCGGTTCCAGCCCGAACAGCACCGCGACGCCGTAGCGGAACAGCACGGCGAAGCCTTCCTTGCCGGCGCGGATGATCAGGGGGGCGGTGCCGAGCACCTGTCCCTCCTCCAGCCGGCGGGTGTCGAGCCGCTCGCCGATCAATAAAACCTGGGCGGTCAGCCGGCCGGTCCGGTCGGACGCGGCGGAGAGAGATAGATCGGCGGTCATGGCGGTCCGGGGGTTGGCAACAGGGGGGCTCCGACCATAGCATGGGGCGGCATCGGCGCGTGGCGCGATCCCGTCCGTCATCGAATTTTCATCATCGGCGGGGGGCGGGTTGTCGCTGGCGTTCGCGCTGGGGGGTCGATATAGTCCTGCCCGAATCTAGGGAGCCTTGGTGATGGATTACCGTTTTTCCGAGCAGGGTGGCGTCACCCATGTCTCGCTGGCCGGCCAGTTGAACTTCGCCGCCAACGAGGATTTCCAGGCCGTCGTCGAGCGGGTTACGAAGCTGCGCGGGGCCAAGGTGGTGTTCGATCTCTCCGGGCTGTCCCACATCGACTCGGTCGGGCTGGGCCTGCTCTACATCGCCCACGAGGAACTGGCCTCGGTCAATTCCAAGCTGGTGCTTCAGCATCCCCGCGACACCGTGCTGCGGATGCTGCAACTGACCGAGGCCGACGAGACCTTCGAGATCATCCTCTGAAGTTGCGGCGGGTCGCCCCGCGGCGACCCGCTCCACGCATCGCTCAGCCCCGCCGCCCGTCCAGCCGGCCGTAGCCGGGCGAGAAGGGCAGGGTCAGCCCCCACGCCGCCGCCAGGTCCGCCGGACAGCCGACCGTCACTTCCGTCGTCGGGCCGGGGCTGTCCTCGATCATGATCGCGCCCCCCTCGATCGCCACCCGGCGCCACACCGGATCGCCGAAGCCGACATGGCGGCCGAGGAAATCGGGGCCGAAGCGCAGCGCGGTCGCCTCGGCGCAATCCTCCAATCGGAACGGGGCCAGCAGCCGCGCCGGTTCCTCCTCGCCCCGGCGGGGGGCGAAATGAGCGAGCACCGAGCGGTAGCGGTCGCGCGCGGTCAGATCCGAGGTATAGACGTAGCTGCCGGGATCGCGCGCCCAGGCCACGCCGTCGATTTCGATCTCGACCGCGAGCTGGTCGTTGTGGGCGTGGCCGCCGCGCCCGTTCTGGCCGACCGGGCCGCAGCGCACCGCGATCAGCGCGCGCGGACCGCGCCACAGATACAGACCGAAATCGGGGAAGGCCCGCGGCACCAGCCCGTCGAGCGCGGCGGGATCGGGCGGCAGGATCCGGGTCACCCGTCCCGCCGGCACTTCGTCCGCCGGCTGGGCCGGCAGGGTCGGTAAAGCGGGGGCGGTGGCGGCGAAGCGGGTGCCGCCGGCCAGCGCCTCGACCAGCGCGGTGGCGAAGCCGGCCTCGGCCGGTGCCGGGGGCACGCCCTCGGGCAGGACGGCGAACAGGCCGCGCCCGGCGGCGAGCAGTTCGGCCGGGTCGAGTTCGCGCTCGACCGGGCCGTCGGCGCCGGGATCGCACAGCGGCGCGGCGCGGACCATCCGGCCGGAATCGGTGTCGCCGATCTGGATCATCGCCCCCGATGGCAGGGTGGCGGCGGCGGCGAAGCGCAGGGCGGCGGCCAGCCGCTGCTGGGCCGCCTCCGACAGCGGCCGCCCCAGGCCGGCCAGCAGGGCGGCGGTGTAGAGCGCCATCTCGGCCGACAGGCGGTGATAGGCGATCGAGGCCTCGAAACAGCCGCCGTCGGGGGTGAACTGGCGCAGGATTTCGGCATCGAGTTCGTCGGCGGCGAAACCGAGCCAGCTTTTGCTTTCCTCGGCCTCGGGCAGATAGGCGGCGACGAAGGCCAGCCCGCACAGATCGGCGAGGTAATGGTTGGCGCGGTAGGTTTCGTGCCACTCGATGTAGCGGAAGACGTACTGGCCGTGGGCGCGGGCGGCGGCGGCCAACTCGGCCTCGAAGGCGGCGTCGAACCGCACCCCCTGGGCGCGGAACAGGTCCCAGCCCAGCAGCAAATTGGCCGCGCGCAGGCCGACATCCATCGCGCAGGCCCAGTTGACCCCCCAGCCGGGCGGGTTGGCGCCGAGGAAGTCGAGCACCTGATGGCGGAACTCGGCCACCAGCCGCTCGGGCGGCGGAAAGCCGGGCAGCCCCTGCACCGCCAGGGCGTGGGCCTGGGCCAGGGTGGCGGCGTGCTGGAAGCGGGCCAGCTCCCACGGCAGCTTGACGTCGATGCCGGGCTGATGGCCGTAGACGATCGAGCGCCCCCAGGTCGAGACCTCCCAGCGATAGCCGGAGCGGAAATCGACCTGCCAGTCGATCGGCCGCCACTCGGGATCGTCGATCAGGGCCAGGATCTCGCGCGCCGGTCGGCGGTTGCCGCGCCGATGCTCGGCGACGATCGCCTCGCGCCACTCGGCGGGCAGGGCCGGATCGGGGCCGTAGCGATGCGCGCCGAAGCCGGGGGCGGTCTCGCCCCGCGCCACCGTGACCCAGCCCGAGCCGAGCAGGTCGAAGCGATGGTCGAGATAGAGCGCGCTCAGCGCCCGCAGGGTGTCGGCATTGGCGGCGGCGGCGGTGAAATCGATGGCGGCGAGCCGTGGCGTCGGTGCCCCCCCGGCGCTGTCGGGGTCGAGATAGGAACTGCTGCCGCCCGCCATCAGCCCCCGCACCGGCCGGCTCGCCTGTTTGATCAGGAACGACCAGGACTTGGCCAGGATCAGTTCGGGCGACATGGTGCGGGCCACTTTCAGCAGCAGCGAAAGACGGCTCGGATTGGTGGCGGCGGGCGCGGTGCGGTCGGTGCTCATGGTGGCGGCGACTATACCCCGCGCGCCCTGCGGTGCCAATTTGGCTTTCGCCAAGCGGGCGGCTGCCCGCACCCGCTCGGGGGTGTCCCCCGAACCCCCTTCTTTTTCAAAAATAAAGGGGGGCCGGGGCATCGCCCCGGTTGGGTTCGGGCGAAAGCCCGACATGTTGCTACGGATTCCGCCGCCGCCGGGCCGGCTGGCGGCGCCAGGGGCGGTCGCCCTGGTTGGCGGCGACGCTCAGCACCTCGACGCCGCCCGGCCGCAGCCACAGCGCGTGGGTGCCGCCGCGCCACAGGTCGAACCGGTCGATCACGGTGGCCGGGCCGGGACAGGCATGGCGTAGCGGTACCCGGCTGACGACGACGGCCGCCTCGGCGCAGGCGGCGGCGATGTCGCTTTCGTCGAGGATCAGCGCGACGGTGCGGCCGTCTCCGGGCCGCCAGCGGCAGCCGGCCGGGGCGCAGGACAGGCGACCGTCGCGGGACAGGCCGTCCTCGGGCCAGGGTTCGTCGGTGGGCGGGCCGGCGCGGCGGCTCCAGGTGTCGCGCAGCATGCCGCCGCCCTTGCCGTTGAGCAGCAGGCCGCCGTCGGCGGCGCGCAGGGCGAAGGCGGCGCCATGGCCATCGACCAGCAAATCGGGCGGGGCGGGCAGGGCCATCGTCAGCAGACCGCCCGCCATCGCCGCCAGCCCCCAGCGGCGCCAGCGGCCGCGCCACAGGCACAGCCAGCAGCCGCCGAGGGTGAAGACGACCAGCCCGGCCAGCGGCAGGGGCGGGGTGGCGATGGCGGCCTCGGGCCAGGCGGCGACGGCGAGGGCGACGCGGTTGACCAGGTCGACCCCCCAGCCCATCGGCACCAGCGCCACCGTCTCCAGCCCGAACGGCAGCAGCAGCGCCAGCAGCAGCGCCCACGGCATCACCCAGAACCCGGTCAGCGGGATGGCGACCAGATTGGCCGCCACCGCCCACAGCGCGAAGCGGTTGAAGTGGTAGATGGCGTAGGCGGCGGTGATCATGCCGGCGGTGAGGGTGGTCAGGCTGATGACGACGAGGTAGAGCCCGGCCCCGGCCAGCGGGCCGGGATGGGCGGCGCGCCATGCCGCCTGATGCGGCGCCCAGGCCTCGGCCAGGGCGATCAGCGCCACCACCGCCGCGAACGACATCTGGAAACTGGCGCCGGTCAGTTCCTCGGGCTGGAGCAGCAGCAGCAGGGTCGCCGCCAGCGCCACCGGCCGCATCGACAGCACCGCGCGGTCGAGCAGCACCGCCGCCAGCACCAGGACGATCATCAGCAGCGAGCGTTCGGCCGGCACCGGCGAGCCGGCCAGCAGGGTGTAGCCCCAGGCACTGGCAATCGCCAGTGCCGCCGCCCATTTCTTGATCGGGTGGCGCAGCGCCAGCGGTGGGATCAGCGCCAGCAGGGTGCGCAGCCCGACGAACACCAACCCGGCGGCGAGGCTGATATGCAGGCCGGAGATCGACAGGATGTGGGCCAGCCCGGAATCGCGGTAGGCCTGCATCAGCGGGGCCGAGATCGGCATCTGGTCGCCGGTGATCAGCGCCGCCGTCACCGCGCCGCGATCGCCCGGCAGCACCGCGACGATCCGGGCGGTGATGCTCTGGCGCAGGGCGTTGACGGCGACGGTGAGGCTGCCGGGGGCGGCGGCGGCGTCGATTGGCTCGGGCGGGGACAAGGCGGTGCCGGTGGCGCCCCATTGCTTGAACCAGCAGAAGCGGGCGAAATCGAACCCGCCGGGCAAGGCCGGGGCGGCGGGAGGATTGAGCAGGGCGCGCAGGCGCAGGCGGTCGCCGACCGCGATCGCCGGCCCGCCCGGCCGCAGGCGCAGGCGGATCCGCGCCGGGGTGGGGCCGAGGTCGTCGCGGTCGAGCGCGACCCGGTCGAAGGTAACGCGGCGGCCCTGGTCGGGCAGGCGCTCGATCTCGACCACCCGGGCGGTCAGCCAGGTCGCCCCGGACCGCTCCAGCACCGGGGCGGCGACCCAGGCGGTGCGCAGGGCGGCGGCGGCGAATCCCAGCGTCAGCGCCAGGGCCAGGGCGGCGGCGAGGATCGGCCCGAGCCGGTGGCGTCGCCACGCCAGCACCAGCCCGGCCAGCGCGGCGGGCACGGGCAGGGCGCCGGCCAGCGGCCCGGGCTCGACGGGCAGGGCGAAATAGAGGCCGATGCCGGCGCCGATCGCCACCGGCAGCCACAGCGGCCAGCGTTCACGCTCGGCCAAAGCGGCGGCGGCGAACGCGGCGGCGGCGGCCTGGATCCGGGCGGCCAGCCCGAAGAGGAATGCGTTGCGCGCGGGTGTGTCTCCAGCCATGCCGGCCAACACCAGGCTGTCACCGACCCCAGATTATGGTAAGCATAAGGCAACCCTGTCCCCTCCGGCAAAGGTGCCGAACCCCCATCATGACCGTCGTTACCCGCTTTGCCCCGTCGCCCACCGGCTTCCTTCATATCGGCGGAGGGCGGACGGCTTTATTCAATTGGCTTTTCGCCCGCCATCATGGCGGCCGTTTCCTGCTCAGGATCGAGGATACCGACCGCGCCCGCTCGACCGAGGCGGCGGTGGCGGCGATCTTCGACGGCATCCAATGGCTCGGTCTCGACTGGGACGGCGAGGCGGTGATGCAATTCGCGCGCGCCGGCCGTCACGCCGAAGTGGCGCAAAAGCTGCTTGAGCAGGGGCGGGCCTACCGCTGCTACTGCACCCCGGAGGAACTGGCGGCGATCCGCGAGGAACAGCGCGCCAAGGGCCTGCCGATGCGCTATCCCGGCATCTGGCGCGACCGTCCCGCCGCGGATGCCCCGGCCGGCGCGCCCTACGTGGTGCGGCTGAAGGCCCCGACCGAGGGCGAGACGGTGATCCGCGATCTGGTCCAGGGCGAGGTGCGCGTCGCCAATGCCCAGCTCGACGACATGGTGCTGCTGCGTGCCGACGGCACCCCCACCTACATGCTGTCGGTGGTGGTGGACGACCACGACATGGGGGTCAACCACGTCATTCGCGGCGACGACCACCTGACCAACGCTTTCCGGCAGGTCCAGCTTTACCGCGCCTGCGAATGGGAGGTGCCGGCCCACGCCCATATTCCGTTGATCCACGGCCCGGATGGGGCCAAGCTGTCGAAACGGCATGGCGCGCTCGGGGTCGATGCCTATCGCGAGATGGGCTTCCTGCCCGAAGCGATGCGCAACTACCTGTTGCGGCTGGGCTGGAGCCACGGCGACGACGAGATCATCTCGACCGAGCAGGCGATCGCGTGGTTCACCCTCGACACTGCCGGCCGCTCGGCCTCGCGGTTCGATTTCGTCAAGCTGACCCAGTTGAACGGCCATTACCTGCGTCAGGCCGACGATGCCCGCCTGGCCGAGTTGATCGCGCCCCGGCTGGCGGCGGAACTGGGCCGGGAGATCGGGGCCGCCGACATCGCCCGCCTCAGCGCCGGGATGGCCGGACTGAAGGAACGGGCCAAGACCCTGGTCGAACTGGCGCAGTCGGCGCTGTTCTACCTGCGGGCGCGGCCGCTGGCGCTCGACGACAAGGCGGCCAAGCTGCTGGCCGAGCCGGCGGCGCGGGAGGTGCTGGCCGCCTTCACCGCGCGGGCGGCCGGGCTGGCCGCGTGGGGACGCGAGCCGCTGGAGGCGCTGGCGCGCGACCTGTCGGTCGAACAGGGGATCAAACTCGGCGCGGTGGCCCAGCCGCTGCGGGCGGGACTGGCCGGGGCGACGGTGTCGCCGCCGATTTTCGAAGTCATGGAGGTCCTGGGACGCGAAGAAACCCTGGGCCGCCTCGGAGACGCGCTGGGCGGCGATCGGCCGCAGAGTTCGACGGCGGCCTGAGCCGCGTCTTCGCCTGAAGTCCGATTACAAGAATAGGGAGCGCTGCGATGACCAATATCCCTCCGTCGCCGAGAGAGACCGTCACTCTCACCAACAACAGCACCGGGCAGAGCCTGGAATTGCCGTTGATCTCGGGCACGGTTGGCCCGAAAGTGATGGACATCCGCTCGCTTTATTCTGACCAGGGGGTGTTCACCTACGATCCGGGCTACACCTCGACCGGTTCGTGCAAATCGGCGATCACCTATATCGACGGTGACGCCGGGGTGTTGCTGCATCGCGGCTATCCGATCGAGGAACTGGCCGAGCACGGCGACTTCCTCGAGGTCGCCTATCTGATCCTCAAGGGCGAGTTGCCCAACGACGCCCAGCGCGAGAAGTTCGTCACCGACATCACCCGCCATACGATGGTGCACGAACAGATCAACTTCTTCTATCGCGGCTTCCGCCGTGACTCGCACCCGATGGCGGTGATGTGCGGCGTGGTCGGCGCGATGGCGGCGTTCTATCACGATTCGATCGACATCAACGACCCGCACCACCGGATGATCGCCAGCTACCGGCTGATCGCCAAGATGCCGACGGTGGTGGCCTGGACCTTCAAGTACGCGATGGGCCAGCCGTTCGTCTATCCGCGCAACGATCTCGATTACGCCGCGAACTTCCTGCACATGTTGTTCGCCACCCCGTGCGAGCCCTACAAGGTCAACCCGATCCTGTCGCGCGCGCTCGACCGTATCCTGATCCTGCATGCCGACCACGAACAGAACGCCTCGACCTCGACGGTGCGTCTGGCCGGCTCGTCGGGCGCCAACCCGTTCGCCTGCATCGCCGCCGGCATCGCCTCGCTGTGGGGCCCGGCGCATGGCGGCGCCAACGAAGCGGTTCTGGCGATGCTGAAGCAGATCGGCAGCAAGGAGCGGATCCCCGAATTCCTCAAGCGGGCCAAGGACAAGAACGATTCCTTCCGCCTGATGGGCTTCGGCCACCGCGTCTACAAGAACTACGACCCGCGCGCCAAGATCCTGCAGCGGACCTGTCACGAGGTGCTCGACGAACTGGGCATCAAGGACGAGCCGCTGCTGGAACTGGCGATGGAGCTGGAGCGGATCGCGCTGTCGGACGAGTATTTCATCGAGCGCAAGCTGTTCCCGAACGTCGATTTCTATTCGGGCATCATCTTCCAGGCGATGGGGATTCCGACCCAGATGTTCACCAGCCTGTTCGCGCTGGCGCGGACGGTGGGGTGGATTGCGCAGTGGAACGAGATGCTGACGGATTCCGAGCAGAAGATCGGCCGTCCGCGCCAGCTTTACGTTGGTGCGCCGCAGCGCCATTATGTCCCGCTGCATCAGCGTGGCTAAGGCGGGCGGTCAGCAGAGTTCGCCGCGTCGGCGCCCCTCGCGGGCGCCGTTCCGGCGGATTCCGCCGCCGGCCAACGACAATGTCCAGCCCGGCGCCCGCCGGCGGATTCTGACGCTGGCGGCGGCGCTGACCGTTCTTCTGGCGGCGGCGGCCCTGATCGGACTGATCTGACCGCATCGTGTTTGTTTCTGCCGCGTCCTCCCATTGGTCGGAGGCGCGGCCGGTGGGGCCTGTAGCTCAATGGTTAGAGCCGGCCGCTCATAACGGTCTGGTTGCAGGTTCGAGTCCTGCCGGGCCCACCAATTTTTTCAAGCACTTAGCGCATCGCGCCGCTTGGGGTGAGGGCGGCATCGCCGCCTGGCCGTTCGAACACGATCGGGCTGCCATGTCCCGGATAACAAATATCGCGCATATTTTGTTATCATTGGCTTGTCGCGGCAGACCGACAGGAGGGCGCAGATGAACGTGTCGATCGGTGAGCGGTGGGAGCGGTTCGTTGAGCAGGCCGTCAAGACGGGGCGCTATGGTTCGGCCAGCGAGGTGGTGCGCGAGGGATTGCGGCTGGTGGAAGAGCGCGAGGCCAAGCTGAAGGCCCTCCGCGCGACCCTTGACGCGTCGATTGCCGCGGGCGGCGAGGTCACCGATGACGACTTGGACCAAGCCATTGCCGCCCAGAGCAGGGAGCTGACGCGCAAGGGCATCGGTGCGTGAGGCGATTGGTCTATCTTGCCTCGGTTCAGCGCGACCTGATCAATATTCTTACCTATGTCGCGGAAGAAAGCGGCAGCGTGGCGGTCGCTCAAGGCTTCGTTTCCCAACTCCGCCGCCGTTGCCGTGCCCTGGCGTCCAAGCCCGGCACCCTCGGGCGGGCGCGGCCGGACCTGCACCCCGAGATCCGAAGCGTTGCCCACAAAGGCTACGTCATCTTCTTTCGCTATATCGATGATCGGCTCGAAGTCGTGAACATCCTCGAGGGTCACCGCGACATCGACAGCTATTTCTCGGAACCGGAATGCTGAGCTGCCGGTTAGGGCGCCGGAACAAGGCCCCATCGTAGCCCATCCGTTGCAGGAGTTTTCGGCCGTGGACATTCCCCGGATCTTCACCATCAGCGAAAGCGCCCACCGCATCCACAACCCGATCACCCCGGATCAACTCGCCACGCTCGGCGCGGCGCTACGGCTGGAGCCGGGGGCTCGGTTGCTCGATCTCGCCAGCGGGTCGGGGGAGATGCTGTGTACCTGGGCGCGCGATCACGGCATCGTCGGCACCGGCATCGACCTCAGCCCGCTGTTCACCGCCCAGGCGCAGCGCCGGGCGGAGGAACTCGGCGTCGCCGAGCGGGTCACGTTCCAGCATGGCGATGCCGCCGGTTATGTCTCTGACGACAAGGTCGAGGTGGCGGCCTGTGTCGGCGCCACCTGGATCGGGGGTGGGGTCGCCGGGACGATCGAATTGCTGGCGCGCAGCCTGCGTTCCGGCGGGATCATCCTGGTCGGCGAGCCCTATTGGCGGCGGCTGCCGGCGACGGAAGAGGTGGCCCGGGGCTGTCTGGCCCAGGCCATCGCCGACTTCCTGCCGCTGCCCGAATTGCTCGCCGCGTTCGGGCGGCAGGGCTATGACGTGGTGGAGATGGTGCTGGCCGATCAGCAGGGCTGGGACCGCTACGAGGCGGCCAAGTGGCTGACCATGCGGCGCTGGCTCGACGCCAATCCCGCCGATCCGTTCGCGCCGGAGGTGCGGGCCCAACTGAGCGGGGAGCCGGTGCGTTACGCCACCTACACGCGGGACTATCTCGGCTGGGGGGGGGTTCGCGCTGATGGCGCGGTGACGGTGACGGGGACGCCGACGCGCGGCCGGAATCCCCGCCGTCAGCGGATCAGGCCGATTTCACCCCGAACAGGAATTCGTCCACCACCCGCTTGAGGTCGGTGCTCTGGCTCAGCAGCGAGCGCGAGGCGGTCAGCACCTGTTTGGCGCCACCGCCGGTCTGGGTCGCGGCGTCGCGCACCCCGGCGATGGTCGACGACACTTCCTGGGTCCCCACCGCCGCCTGCTGGACGTTGCGGGCGATCTCGCTGGTGGCGGCCGATTGTTCCTCGACCGCCGAGGCGATGGTGGTGGCGATCTGGTTGATCTCCTCGATCCGGCCGACGATCGCGGTGATCGCCTGGACGGTGTCGTTGGTCGCGCCCTGCACCGCGCCGACCTGGGCGGCGATCTCCTCGGTGGCCCGCGCGGTCTGGTTGGCGAGGTGCTTGACCTCGCCCGCCACCACCGCGAAGCCCTTGCCCGCTTCGCCGGCCCGCGCCGCCTCGATGGTGGCGTTGAGCGCCAGCAGGTTGGTCTGGCTGGCGATGTCGTTGATCAGGTCGACCACCGCGCTGATCCGGTTCGACGACTCGGCCAGACCCTGGACCAGGTCGCTGGTCTGGCGGGCCTGATCGGCGGTGGAGCGCGACAGGCGCGAGGATTGTTCCATCTGGCGGCCGATCTCGGTGATCGAGGCCGACAGTTCCTCCGCCGCGCTGGCGACGGTCTGGACGCTGGCCGAGGCCTGTTCGGTGGCGGCGGCCACCGCGGTGACCTGACGGTGGGTCTGTTCGGCATTGGCCGACAGCATCTGGGCGGTGGTTTCCATGTCGTTGCAGGCCGACACCACCACCCCGATCACCGTGCCGACGCTGTGGTCGAAGCCCTGGGTCAGGTGATCGACCGCCTGGGCCCGCCGTTCGCGGTCGGCGCGCTGGCGTTCCTGCTCGGTGCGCAATTGCTCGGCCTCGCGAGCGTTGTCGCGGAACACCTGGGCGGCGCGGGCGATGGCGCCGATCTCGTCGCGCCGGTCGGTGCCGTCGATGGTACAGGCGAGGTTGCCGGCGGTCAGTTGCCGCAGCACCTCGATGATCCGCAGGATCGGCTCGACCAGGCTCCGGCGCGAGATCAGCAGGCCGATCACGATCCCGGCGGCGACGCCCCCGACCGTGCCACCGATCATCGCGAGGCCCAGGGTGTGGGCCATCGCATTGGCGTCGTCGGCCACCGCGGTGCCCTCCTTGTCGAACGCATCGACCAGGGTCCGCATCCGCTGCACCAGCGGGTTGGCCTGGGCCCGCGACGCCCGCACGATCTCGTAGATCGCCTGCTGGTCGGTGTCGAGCTGGCGGCCGGTCTGGCCCATCGCGGCGGCTTCGGTCCGTCGCGCGCTTTCGAGATAGCTGGAGAAGGCGCCGCGGAAGGAGTCGAGATCCTGGCGATAAGCGGGGGGAGCGCTCGACAGCAGTGTATCAAGCCGCTTGCCGGCCGAGTCCGCCGCCTCGCGCATCACTTTCGACGCCTCGCCGGCTTCGGCCGGGTTGGCCGCCATCCGGTATTCGGCGCGGTTGATCACCAGCAGGTCCTGGTTGAGGCGGGCGCCCTCCTTGACCAGATCGCCATAGGCGTCGATCCGTCGGGCCGCCGCCGACATCTGTTGCAGGCTGTAGAATCCCAATCCGCTGATCAGCACCATCACGGTGGACAGGACGAGGATGACGATCCCGACTTTCTGGGAAATCCGAACATTCGCGAGCATGGTGCCTCCTCACCGGATCGGAGCGGACTACCTGCGGATGTGGATATTACCTAGGGCATAGTCAAGGACGGAAGGGCTCTTTCCCTGTCGGTTGACGGCGGGGCGGGCGCCGCGATCAGGCGCGGATGATCTGGCCGAGGAAGCGGCGGGTGCGCTCCTCGCGCGGGTTGGTGAAAATCGCGTCGGGCGGGCCGATCTCCACCACCTGACCCTCGGCCATGAACACCACCCGGTCGGCGACGGTGCGGGCGAAGCCCATCTCGTGGGTGACGCAGACCATCGTCATCCCCGCCTCGGCCAGTTCGACCATCACGTCGAGCACTTCCTTGATCATCTCGGGGTCGAGCGCCGAGGTCGGCTCGTCGAACAGCATCACCTGGGGACGCAGGCAGAGGGCGCGGGCGATCGCCACCCGCTGCTGCTGGCCGCCCGACAATTGGTTGGGATATTTGGCGGCCAGCCCGGCGATCCGCACCCGTTCGAGATAGCCGAGCGCCAGGGCGGCGGCCTCGCGTTTCGGGGTGTGTTTGACCCAGATCGGGGCCAGGGTCAGGTTCTCCAGCACGGTGAGGTGGGGGAACAGGTTGAAATGCTGGAACACCATGCCGACCTCGCGCCGCACCGCCTCGATCGCGCGCAGGTCGTCGCCGACCTCGGTGCCGTTGACCAGGATCCGGCCCGATTGGTGCCGCTCCAGCCGGTTGATGCAGCGGATCATCGTCGATTTGCCCGAGCCCGACGGCCCGGC
>JBDLVO010000253.1:0-8671 GCA_039804805.1 Pseudomonadota bacterium | reverse complement strand
CAACCTCCCCAGCCGGACCCAGGTGTTCAAGGTGCCGCCGCGCGTGCTGGTCGACAACACCCCGTCGCGCACCCACACCGTGATCGAGGTCAATGGCCGCGACCGTCCCGGCCTGCTCTACGACCTGACCGCGGCGATGACCCAGCTCGGCCTCCAGATCTCCTCGGCCCACATCTCGACCTATGGCGAGCGGGTGGTCGACGTGTTCTACGTCAAGGACGTGTTCGGCCATAAGGTCGAGCATGAGCGCAAGCTGGAGCGGGTTCGTGTCACCTTGCTCGCGGCGTTGAAGGATCCGCGCCCCCCGGGCGGGGCTTCCCGCGCCGCCTGACGGAATCGGCGGGCCGCCGGTCCCCTGCGGCGGGAAAAGACCGATGGCGGCGGGATCCCCGTTGCGGCCAGGCCCCAACCCCCCCCTTTGAAAAAAGGAGGCCGACGCCTCCTGGCGGGGATTGGGGTGGCAGGTCGGCCGCCCGGCATGAAGTGACCCCGTGGGTCACTTCATCGGCCGGGCGGTATCACACCTCGGTGATCGAGGCGAGGAAGCGGTCGACCTCCTCGCGCAGCACCGTCGATTGGCGTTGCAGCGCCTCGACCGCGTCGAGCACGTCCTTGGCGGCGCGGTCGGTTTCCTGGATGGTCTGCGACACCGAGCCGATGGTTTCCGACACGAAATCGGTGCCGGTGGCGGCGTGATCGATGTTGCGGGCGATTTCCTGAGTGGCGGCGCCCTGCTGTTCGATCGCGGCGGCGATGGTGGTGGTGATGCCGTCCATCGAGGAGATGGTGGTGGTGATGCCGCGGATGGCGTGGACGGTCTTGTCGGTTTCCTTCTGGATGGTGGAGATCTGCGACGAGATGTCGTCGGTGGCGCCGACGGTCTGGCGGGCGAGGTTCTTGACCTCGGAGGCGACCACGGCGAAGCCCTTGCCGGCCTCGCCGGCCCGCGCCGCCTCGACGGTGGCGTTGAGGGCGAGCAGGTTGGTCTGTTCGGCGATGCCGGTGATCATCTCGATGATCTCGCCGATCTTCTCGGCCGCGCCGGCCAGGCCCTGGACCCGGCCGTTGACGGTGTCGGCCTCGCGGGTGGCGCTGGCGGCGACGCGGTTGGACATGCCGACCTGTTCGGCGATCTCGCGGATCGAGGCCGACAATTCCTCGGCGGCCGAGGCGACCATGCGGACGTTCTGGTTGGCGTCGACCGCCTGACTGGCGGCGGCGTTGGCGCTGGTCAGGGCGCGGTCGGCCGAGGCCACCATGCCCCGGGCCGAGGCGGTCATCCGCTGCGCCGCCTCGGACACCGAATCGAGCACGGCGGTCACCGCCTTGTCGAAGGCGGCGATCAGGCCTTCCAGCCGTTTCATCCGTTCCTCGCGGTGGCGGGCGAGGGCGGCGGCGTCGGTCTCCATCCGCTGCTTGGCGATGGCGTTGTCCTTGAACACCTGGACGGCGCGGGCGATGTCGCCGACCTCGTCACTGCGGTCGAGCGCGGGTACCTCGACCGCGACGTCGCCATCGGCCAGTGCGTTCATCCGCCGGGTCATGTCCTCGATCGGGTTGGCGATGATGCGGTTGAGGCTCCAGCGCACGCCGAGCACGGCGAGCAGGGTGGCGATCACCCCGCCGATCGCCAGCCACAACACGATCTGGTGGAGGCGGGCGTCGGATTCGGCGGTGGACAGCGAGGAGGACAGTACGGCGATCACCTCGCCGTCCTCGATCCCCATCCCGCCGTGACAGGTGTGACAGACCGGCTGGTCGGCGCCCTCGGTGACGCCGAGCACGATCGGGAAGGAATAGCGGTAATAGCCGTCGACGAAGCGGCCGACCGGCTTCTTGGTCTCGAACGCCTCGCGGTCGACCTCGTCGCGCGGCAGCTTGGGCGGCCGGTTGGGCTCGGCGTCCTTCATGTAGGTGGTGACCTTGGGGCCCCAGGCACTCCACACCTTGCCGGGATAATGGACGTTGCGGCTGTCGAACCAGTTGTTGAAGACGGTGATGCCGATGTTGTCGCCGTCGTCGGGGCGCTTGGCCATCACGTTGACGATCAGCGCGTGCAGCGAGGTCATCTCGTTGGCGGACAGGCGTTGCAACTGTCTTTCGGTTTCGGCGGATTCGAAACGGGCGATGGTGACCACCACCCCTAGAATCAACAAGGCGACGCCAAAGCCGACGATCGCCATGAAGCGGCTCGACAGCCGCAGGTTAGCCCAAACTTTGGCCACGAACAGCGTACTCCTTCTCCGCCGGCAACAGGACCGACCCTGAGTCCAGAGTGTAAAAAAACATCCACAAGATTAATCCCCCCAGGTGAAAAAGGAAAGGACGGCCACGACCGCGACCGTCCCTTCCCGTGCTCCCGACGGGGATCAATGCGTGCGTCAGGCGCGGACGCAGGCGTCGTATTCGGCGATCATGGTCCGGGTCACCTCACCGGGGGTGAAGCGATAGGGGCCGATTTCGCTCACCGGGGTGATTTCGGCGGCGGTGCCGGTGATGAAGCACTCGCTGGCCTTGGCCATCTCCTCGGGCAGGATCGCCCGCTCGACCACGGTGAAGCCCTTGGCCCGGGCCAGCGCGATCACGGTCTGGCGGGTGATGCCGTTGAGGAAACAATCGGGCAGCGGGGTGTGGATCTCGCCGTTGATGACGAAGAACACGTTGGCCCCGGTCGCCTCGGCCACCTGACCACGCCAGTCGAGCATCAGGGCGTCGTCATAGCCCTCGGCCTCGGCCTTGTGCTTGCTCATGGTGCAGATCATGTAGAGGCCGGCCGCCTTGGCCTGGGTCGGGGCGGTTTCCGGATGGGGGCGCTTCCAGGCGGCGAAGCCGAGACGGATGCCGCGCATCCGCGCCTCGGGGGTGAAGTAGCTCGGCCAGGTCCAGGTGGCGATGGCGATCCGGGTGCGGGTGTTGTGGGCGGCGACGCCCATCATCTCGCTGCCGCGCCACACCACCGGGCGGACATAGCCGTTGGTGATGCCGTTGGCGGCCAGGGTTTCCATCGTCGCCGCATCGATCTGTTCGACGCCGAACGGGATCTCCATCCCGAGCACGGCGGCCGAGTCGATCAGGCGCTGGGAATGCTCGCGCAGCTTGAACACCTTGCCGTCATAGACGCGCTCGCCCTCGAACACGCAGGATCCATAATGCAGGCCATGGGTCAGAACGTGGATCTTGGCCTCGCGCCAGGGGGTCAGCCTGCCGTCGAGCCAGATGAATCCATCACGATCGTCGAAGGGAAGAGCAGCCATGACTATGTCCGTTCGGAAAGGGTATGGGGAGGGTTTGTGATCGAAAATTACCGATCTTGCTTGCATCTTGTAACACCGTTAGGCAAATATGTCAACATGACTGACCGAAAAACCCCGGCCCCCCCGCTGTCCGCCGAAGAGGTGGCGCTGCGCCAGAGCATCGAGCTGCTGTTCTTCGCCTATCGCGACTTCACCGGCGAGGCCGACGCGATCCTGGCGGAATACGGCTTCGGCCGCGCCCATCACCGGGTGATCTATTTCGTCGGCCGCCATGCCGGCACCAGCGTCAGCGAGCTGCTCGACACGCTGCGCATCACCAAGCAGAGTCTGGCCCGGGTGCTGGGCCAGCTGGTCGCCGAGGGCTTCATCCATCAGCGCCCCGGCCCGCACGACCGCCGCCAGCGCCTGCTGACCCTGACCGAGCGCGGCCGGGCGCTGGAGGCGCGGGTCACCGCCCGCCAGGCGGCCCGGATCGCCCGCGCCTGCGCCGCCGCCGGTCCCGGCGCGGCCGAGGGTTTTCAGCGGGTGCTGCTCGGGCTGATCGAGGAAGACGATCGCGGCCGCTTCGCGCCGCCGCCGCGCGACGGGGGATGACGGCGATGGAAGGCGGGCATGTCCTGGTGGTCGATGACGACCGCCGTCTGCGCGATCTGCTGGCGAAATACCTGACCGAGAACGGCTATCTGGTGGTCACCGCCGCCGAGGCCGGCGAGGCCCGCCGTCACCTCGCCGCGCTGGCCTTCGATGTGATGGTGCTCGACGTGATGATGCCGGGCGAGGATGGCATCGCCCTGACCCGGGGGCTGCGCGGCGAGGGCAACCGCCTGCCGATCCTGCTGCTGACCGCGCGCGGCGAGGTCAACGACCGCATTCGCGGCCTGGAGGCCGGGGCCGACGATTATCTGTCGAAGCCGTTCGAGCCGCGCGAGCTGCTGCTGCGGCTGGTCTCGATCCTGCGCCGCGCCCCGCGCGACCAGGGCGAGGCGCCGCCCACCACCCTGCGCCTCGGCGCCTTCACCTGGGATCTGGCCCGGGCCGAACTGCGCCGGGGCGATCAGCCGGTCCACCTCACCCAGGCCGAGCGCGACCTGCTGGCGGTGCTGGCCGAGGCGGTCGGGCAGGGGGTATCGCGCGACGAGCTGGCCGCCCGCACCGGCAGCGCCGCCAATCCCCGCGCGGTCGATGTCCAGGTGACCCGCCTGCGCAAGAAGATCGAGGACGATCCCCGTCTGCCGCGCTATCTCCAGACCGTGCGCGGCACCGGGTACATGTTGCGGCCGGATTGACCGAAGGCGAGGAGGAGGGGATGACGCGACCGGAAGTCTGGCTGAAGCGGGCGCTGCCGCATGGGTTGCTGGGGCGGTCGCTGCTGATCATCGTCACCCCGCTGGTGGTGTTGCAGCTGGTTTCGACCTACGTGTTCTACGCCAGCCACTGGGAGACGGTGTCGCGGCGGCTGGCCAAGGGGCTGGCCGGCGACATCGCCACGGTGATCGAGGTGATCCGCGCCTTTCCCGATCCCGAATCCCGCCGCACCATCCTGTCGATCGCCGCCGCCAAGATGGAACTCGATTCCCGCTTCATCCCGGGCGGGATCCTGGCCAACCAGCCGCCGCCGCCGCTGAACGGGGTGCTCGACCGGGCGATGGAGGACGCGATGGCCGAGCAGGTGCAGCGTCCCTACCGGATGGATGCCGATTCGCTCGAACGCGAGGTGGTGATCCGGGTCCAGCTCTCCGACGGGCTGCTCGAGATCTACGCCCCCAAGAAGCGGCTGTTCTCCTCCACCACCTATGTCTTCATCCTGTGGATGCTGGGCACGGCGATGCTGCTGTTCGGCATCGCCACCGTGTTCATGCGCAATCAGGTCCGCAGCGTGCGCAAGCTGGCGGTGGCGGCCGACCGCTTCGGCAAGGGGCTCGACGTCGTCGCCTTCAAGCCGGAGGGGGCGACCGAGGTGCGCCAGGCCGCCCAGGCCTTCAACCTGATGCGCGAGCGGATCCAGCGCCAGATCCAGCAGCGCACCGAGATGCTGGCCGGGGTGTCGCACGATCTGCGCACGCCGCTGACCCGGATGAAGCTGCAACTGGCGATGCTGGGGGCGGTCGAGGGGCGGGCCGAACTCGAGGAGGACGTCGCCGAGATGGAGCGGATGATCGAGGGCTACCTCGCTTTCGCCCGCGGCGAGGGGACCGAGACCCCGGTCGAGACCGATCTGCCCGGACTGGTCGAGGACGTGGTCGGCCGCTTCCGCCGCCAGGGCGCGGTGATCGACCTGCACAGCGAGGGCGAGCTGACCATGCCGCTGCGCCCGGTGGCGATCAGCCGGGTGCTGGCCAACCTGCTCGGCAACGCGGTGCGGCATGGCCGCTCGCCCGAGGGTCATGTCTGGGTCCGGGTCGGGCTGCGCCAGAACGCCGCCGAGGTGCTGGTCGACGATGACGGTCCCGGCATCCCCCCGGTGCGGCGCGACGAGGTGTTCCGCCCGTTCACCCGGCTCGATCACGCCGCCGCCGGCGGGGTCGGGCTCGGCCTGACCATCGCCCGCGACATCGTCCGCGCCCATGGCGGCGAGATCAAGCTGGAGGATTCGCCGCTCGGCGGGCTGCGGGTGCGGCTGCGCCTGCCGCTGTGATCCGGCGAAGGGGCTTAAACCCACGCCCCTTTCGACGTATGCTCGAGTCTCCGCAGCGGGAGGGGATGATGGCCGACAATCTTCTGGCGCAACAGAACGCCAACACCATGGCGCTGATTGCCTATATCTGCATGCTGACCGGGCTGCTGTTCCCGGTGACGATGGTCGCGGCGGTGGTGATCGCCTACGTCTATCGCGGCACCGACACGGTGCTCGACACCCATTTCGGCAATGTGATCGGGGTGTTCTGGTGGGGGCTCGGGATCGGGATCTTCGGCCTGCTGACCAGCTTCATCATTGTCGGCTGGGTCGTCCTGTTCGGGTTGTATGTCTGGATCCTGATCCGGATGATCCGCGGTCTGTCGGCGCTGAAGCGCGGCGTCCCCTATGGCGCGCCGCCGGTGCTGGCTCCGGTGCCGCCGGACGGCGAGGGCGAGGCCTGATCGCCGGCCGCCGGCCCGGCCGGCTCAGGCCGGCGGGGCCGGCGCATTGAGCAGGCTGCGCACGGTTTCGACCAGCAGCGGGATGTCGATCGGCTTGGTCAGGTAGGCGTTGAAGCCGGCGGCGAGGCCGCGTTCGATGTCGCGCGCCATCGCCAGCGCGGTGACGGCGGCCACCGGGATGTCCTGGGTCTGGGGGTCGGCGCGCAGGCGCCCGAGCATCTCGCAGCCATCCATTCCCGGCAGGTTGATGTCGAGCAGGATCAGGTCGGGCCGGCGCAGCCGGGCGAGGTCGAGCCCGAGCCCCGGGGTCGGCGCGGTGACCAGCCGCAATTGCGGCATGGTGGCGAACACCTGCTCCAGCAGCTTCAGATTGACCGGATCGTCGTCGACATAGAGCACGGTGGCGGTGACCGGGCGGTCGTCGGCCGGCAGGGCGACGACGGGAAGGACGACGGCGCGGCTGGGGTCGGGCGGTTCGGCCCGCAATTCGATCGAAAAGGCGCTGCCCTGACCGGGATTGCTCTCGACCGAGATCCGCCCGGCCATCGCCTCGACGATGCGGCGCGACAGCGCGAGGCCGATGCCGGTGCCCTCGGTGTCGGTGTATTCGGCCCCCAGCCGGTTGAACGGGATGAACAATTCCTGGATCCGGTCGGGGGCGATGCCGCGCCCGGTGTCGACCACGGTCAGGCGCAGGGTTTCGGGGCCGGTGCGCCGGGTCAGGATCCGCACCGTGCCGTTGGGGCGGTTGTACTTGATCGCGTTGGACAGCAGGTTGACCAGCACCTGCTTGAGGCGCAGCCGGTCGGCGCGGGCGGCCAGCCCCGGCTCGCCCGCGCGGCGGATCAGGGCGATGCCGCGTTCCTGGGCCAGCGGCGCGATCAGGTCGAGACATTCGGTCAGCACCGGCTCGACCGGCACCGATTCGATCGACAGGTCGATCCGCCCGGCCTCGATCCGGGCAAGGTCGAGGATCTCGTTGATCAGGTCGAGCAGGTGGCGGCCGGCCTGATAGATCGTCAGCACGCTGTCGCGCTGGGCCGCGGTCAGGGTCGCATCCATCTCGAGGAACTGCGAGAAGCCGAGAATCGCGTTCATCGGCGTGCGCAATTCGTGGCTCATGTTGGCGAGGAAGGCCGACTTGGCCTGGCTGGCCGCCTCGGCGGCGTCGCGGGCGTCGCTCAGTTCGCGCTGACGCTCGATCTCGGGTGAATAATCGCTGAAGATGCTGAACAGGAACTGGGTCCGGCCACGCTGGTCGAGCGCCACCCCGACATTGCACAGCGCGGTGAAGCTGGTGCCGTCGGCGCGGGCGACGTCGAGCAGGCCGGTCCAGTTGCGGCGCTCGGCATAGGCGGCGGCCACCGCGCGCGCCGCCGGGGAGTCCGGGTCGGCCAGGAACTCGGTATAGGGATGCTGCTCGATCCGGTCGCGGCGATGGCCGGTCAGGGTCAGATAGGCCTGGTTGACGAACAGGATCCGGCCGTCCGGCTCGGCGATGCGGATCGCCTGGCCCGCATCGTCCACCAGCCGGCGGAACAGGTCGCGGTTGGCGTTGGCCTTTTCGCGTTCGGTGACGTCGAGCAGGGTGCCGACCATCCGCGCCGGCTGGTCCGGTCTGTCGGCGCCGAGATGGGTGCGGGCCTGGAGGTGGCGCAGGCTGCCGTCGGGGCGGCGGATCCGCATCAGCACGTCCTCGGGCACCTCCTCGGGGGCGCCCTCGCCCAGTCGGCGCAGGGTTTCGTCGAAGGCGGCGCGGTCGTCGGGATGGATCGCGCCGAGAAAGGCGGGGAAGGTCGGCACGAACCCGTCCCGGTCGCGGCCGAACAGGGCGTAGGTGGTTTCCGACCACACCATCGCCCCGGTGGCGGGGACGTATTCCCAACTGCCGAGACCGGCGAGGCGCTGGGCCTCGGCCAGGCGGCGGCGGCTGTCGCTGGCTTCGATCTCGGCCGCCCTGCGGGCGCCGACATCCTCCGACAGGCAGAGGAAATGGCTGATCCGTCCGTCCGGTTCCTTGATCGGGGTCATCGAGGCGGCGACCCACAGCCGGCTGCCGTCCTTGCGCTGGTTGCGCAACTCGCCCTGCCAGGGCTGGCCGGCATGGATCTTTTCCTCCAGGTCCCGGAACGCCGATGGGTCGTTCGGCTGGCCGTGGAACAAATGCGGAGTCTGGCCCAGCACCTCGTCGAGCCGGTAGCCGTACTGGCGCAGCAGGGTCGGGTTGGCATATTCGATCGTCTCGTCGAGGGCGGTGATCAGCACCCCGACCGGGCTCTGCTCGACCGCGACCGACAGCTTGCGCAGGCTGGCCTCGGCGGTCTTGCGGCGGTGGATGT
>JBDLVO010000252.1:0-4749 GCA_039804805.1 Pseudomonadota bacterium | reverse complement strand
CTCGACAGCCGGGTGTCGATCTGGGTGATCCCCACCGACGAGGAAATGATGATCGCCAAACATACCCGCGAGGTGCTGCGCGCCCTGCGCAGCCGGGGTGAACATATCTGAGGGAGGTGGGCTCCCCCCCCCACCACCAAGGGCCGTGGGCCCCTGGATCCCGTCGAGGGTCGGGCGCGGATGGGCTGGGGTCTGGTCAAGCCGGACGGGAACGGGCAAACTGGCGCGGCACCAGCAACCTCGAGGGAACGCGGGCGAGATGGCAAAAGTGAAAATCAGCGTCGGCCGGATCGTGCTTCACGTCGATCTGTATGCCACGCCGACGGCGCAGGCGGTGCTGGCGGCGGCCCCGTTCGAATCCCGCGTCACGCCGTGGCCGGGCGAGATCTATTTCCCCGCCCCGCTCCGCGCGGTGCGCGAGGATGACGCCCGCGAGGTGGTCGAGCCGGGCGAGATCGCCTTCCGCCCCGAGGGCGAGGTGATCATCATCGGCTATGGCCCCACCCCCTGCTCCGAAGCCCAGGAGATCCGTTTCGCCAGCCGCGCCAACGTCTGGGGCCGCAGCGGCGACGATCTCGCCCGGCTGGCGGCGCTCGAAGGCGGCGAACTGGTTCGGGTCGAGCCGGTGGTGGAGGTGGAGCCGGCTTGATCATGACCCGGATCGCCTTCCTGCGCGCCGCCCTGATCCTGACCGGGCTGACGCCGGCCCTGGCCGGCTGCGGCGTGCCCGACCTGATCGCCCATACCGTCAAGGCGATCGAGAAAAGCCAGAATGCGCCCTCCGCCTCGCCGCAGGCCGGCCCCCCCCCGGCCGCCGTCCCGGCCGAGGCCGCCGCCGAGCCCCCGCCCCCGGCGGCCGCGCCGCGCGGCGGCCGCGCCGACGCCCTGCCCGATGACACCCCGGTCTATACCCCGCCGGCCCGCGCCGCCACCACCCCCTCCGGCCCGATCACCGTCGAGGAACTGCCGGCGCGCTGAGCCCTGACCGCAAAAAGAGCGGAGCGCGCGGCGCAGGGTGCTTGCGCCGCGCGGGGCGGGCTGGCTATAAAGGTCGTTCCGGTTCGGAAAAATCATGGCGGATTTTGATAATGGCCCGTGTCACGGTTGAAGATTGTGTGCTGAAGATTCCCAACCGCTTCGAGCTGGTGCTGCTGGCCGGTCAGCGGGCGCGGGACATTTCGGGCGGGGCCAGGCTGACGCTCGATCGCGACAACGACAAGAATCCGGTGGTGGCGCTGCGCGAGATCGCCGATGACGCCGTTCCGCTCGACGGGTTGCAGAACGCCCTGATCCAGGGCCTGCAGAAGCATGTCGAGGTCGACGAGCCCGAAGAAGACGAAATGGAAGGCTTCGCCGACCGCGAACTCGGCTTCGAGGCGGTCGCCAACGAGGACGAAATGATCGAGGACGGCATGTCGATCAGCGACGGCACCGATGCCGGCGGGTTCGAGGACGCCCCCGAAGCGGAATAACAGCGGCACCGCGTGACGGCGGCGCCAGGACGGGAGACCGGCGGGATGAGCCTCGATCCACGATCCTTCCGGCAGGCGCTCGGCGCCTTTGCCAGCGGCGTCACCGTCATCACCGCGATCGATCCCGCCAACGGCGCCCCGGTCGGGGTCACCGTCAGCGCCTTCGCCTCGCTGTCGCTGCAGCCGCCGCTGGTGCTGTTCTGTCTCGGCCGCGATGGCTCCTGCCTTCCCGCGATCGAGGGTGCCGGCCGCTGCGGCATCAACATCCTGGCCGAGCCTCAGCGCGACCTGTCCAACCGCTTCGCCGGCCCGGTCGCCGCGCGCTGGACCGATCAGTCCTGGTCGCCGCTGCCCGGCGGCGCCCCTGCCCTGCCCGGCTGTCTGGTCAGCCTCGATTGCCGGCTGGTGCGGACCGAGCCCGGCGGCGATCACCTGATCTTCATCGTCGAGGTCGAGGGGATCCATCCCGGCGGCGGCGAGCGGCCGCTGCTGCATCATCGCGGCGCCTATCTCGACCTCGCCCCCTGATCCCCGCCGCCACCGTTCCGAGCTGAGCTGAGCCGATGGCTGCCGCCGCCTGTGCCGATTTCGTCCATCTGCGTGTCCATACCGCCTACTCGCTGTCCGAGGGGGCGATCAAGGTCAAGCCGCTGGTCAAGCTGTGCGACAAGATGGGGATGCCGGCGGTGGCGATCGCCGACACCGGCAACCTGTTCGGCGCGCTCGAATTTTCCTCCGCCTGCGCCGATGCCGGGGTACAGCCGATCATCGGCGTCCAGCTCGCCATCCGCCGCGAGGACGGCCCGCCCAATCGCGACGGCCGCCGCCCCGAGCCCGACCCCCTGGTGCTGCTATGCCAGAGCGAGGCCGGTTATCTCAACCTGCTGAAGGTGGTGTCGAAGGCCTTTCTCGAAACCGAGGGCGGCGAGACCCCGCAGGTCACCCTGGGCGACCTCGCCCCCCATGCCGACGGCCTGCTGTGCCTGACCGGCGGCCCGGCCGGGCCGGTCGGCCGCGCCTTGGCCGAGGGCCAGACCGACCTCGCCGCCGCCCTGCTCGCCCGGCTCGAGGAGATCTTCCCCGGCCGGCTCTATGTCGAACTGATGCGCCACGGGCTTGAGGTCGAGGACCGGATCGAGCCGGCCCTGATCGACCTCGCCTATCGGCGCGATCTGCCGTTGGTCGCCACCAACGAGGCATTCTTCCCCGACCGCGAGATGTATCCGGCCCACGATGCCCTGCTGTGCATCGCCGGCGGCACCTATGTCGCCGAGGACAACCGCCGCCGCCTCACCCCCGAGCATTATTTCAAGAGCCCGGCCGAGATGCGGACGCTGTTCGCCGATCTGCCCGAGGCGATCGACAACACCCTGGTGGTGGCGCGGCGTTGCGCCTTCATGGTCACCAAGCGCAAGCCGCTGCTGCCGCCCTTTCACATGGACGGGCTGACCGAGCCCGAGGTGCTGCGCAAGAAGACCAACGAGGGGCTGGACAAGCGGCTGTGGAAGCATGTGTTCCAGCCCGGCATGAGCGAGGAGGAGCGCGAGACGATCGCCCGCCCCTACCGCGAGCGGGTCGAATACGAACTAGGCATCATCGAGCAGATGGGCTTCCCCGGCTACTTCCTGATCGTGTCCGACTTCATTCAATGGTCGAAGGCGCACGGCATCCCGGTCGGGCCGGGCCGTGGCTCGGGCGCCGGCTCGGCGGTGGCCTGGGCGCTGACCATCACCGATCTCGATCCGCTGCGCTGGGGCCTGCTGTTCGAACGCTTCCTCAACCCGGAACGCGTGTCGATGCCCGACTTCGACGTCGATTTCTGCCAGGACCGGCGCGAGGAAACCATCCGCTACGTCCAGGACCGCTACGGCCACGACCGCGTCGCCCAGATCATCACCTTCGGGAAGCTCCAGGCCCGCGCCGTGCTGCGCGACGTCGGCCGGGTGTTGCAGATGCCCTACGGCCAGGTCGATCGCCTGTGCAAGCTGGTGCCCAACAACCCGGCCAATCCGGTGACGCTGGAACAGGCGCTGGAAAGCGAGCCGCTGCTGGCCGAGGCGCGCGACCGCGACGAGAACGTCGCCCAGTTGCTCGGGCTGGCGATGAAGCTGGAGGGGCTCTACCGCCACGCCTCGACCCATGCCGCCGGTGTGGTGATCGGCGATCGCCCGCTCGACGAGCTGGTCGCGCTCTACCGCGATCCCCGCTCCGACATGCCGGTCACCCAGTTCAACATGAAGTGGGTCGAATCCACCGGCCTGATCAAGTTCGACTTCCTCGGTCTCAAGACCCTGTCGGTGATGCAGGCGGCGGTGCGCCACATCAAGACGGTGAAGGGACTTGAGGTCGATCTGTCGGCGATCCCGCTCGACGATACCGCCAGTTACGAGCTGCTGACCCGGGGCGACACCGCCGGCGTGTTCCAGTTGGAAAGCTCGGGCATGCGAGACGTGCTGCGCAAGATGATCCCCAACCGGCTGGAGGATCTGATCGCGGTGGTGGCGCTGTACCGCCCCGGCCCGATGGACCAGATTCCGCGCTACATCGCCTGCAAGCACGGGCGGGAAGAGCCGGACTACATGCACCCGCTGCTGGAGCCGATCCTGAAGGAAACCTTCGGGATCATGGTCTACCAGGAGCAGGTGATGCAGATCGCCCAGGTGCTGTCGGGCTATTCGCTCGGCGGCGCCGACCTGCTGCGCCGGGCGATGGGCAAGAAGATCCGCGAGGAGATGGAGGCCCAGCGCAAGGTCTTCGTCGACGGCGCGGTGGCGCGCGGGGTCGATGCCGCCCAGGCCTCGATGGTGTTCGACAAGGTCGCCAAGTTCGCCGAATACGGCTTCAACAAGTCGCACGCCGCCGCCTACGCCCTGATCGCCTATCAGACCGCCTGGCTGAAGGCCAACCACCCCGCCGAGTTCATGGCCGCGACCATGACCTACGACATCAACAATACCGACAAGCTCAACAGCCTGCGGCAGGAACTCGACCGGCTCAAGATCCCCCTCCTCCCCCCCGACATCAACGCCTCGCGCGTCGACTTCACCGTCGAACGCCAGCCCGACGGCAGCCTCGCCGTGCGCTATGCCCTGGCCGCGCTGAAGAACGTCGGCGAAGGCGGCATGCGCGCCCTTGATGCCGAACGCGACAAGGGCGGCCCCTTCCGCGATCTGGTCGATTTCGTCGCCCGGATGGACGCCCGCCAGATCAACCGGCGCCAGCTCGAAAACATGATCAAGGGGGGCGTGTTCGACTCGCTCGACCGCAATCGCGGCCG
>JBDLVO010000251.1:0-7618 GCA_039804805.1 Pseudomonadota bacterium | reverse complement strand
CGTCAACCACGATGAAGTGGCGATCGCCGCCCACCGCGCCCTCAACCCGCACACCCGCCATGTGCAGGCCGACATCTTCGAGGTCGATCCGCTGGTGGCGGTGCGTGGACGGCGTGTCGGGCAATTGTGGGCCAGCCCCGATTGCCGCGACCACTCGGTCGCCAAGGGCGGCGCACCCCGTAGCCCGCGCGTCCGCTCGATGCCCTGGCAGGTCTGCCGCTGGGTCGGGGTGCTGCGCCGCCACCACCTCGGGCCGGAGGTGGTCTATCTCGAGAACGTCCGCGAGATCCGGGGATGGGGGCCGCTGATCGCCAAGCGCGACCGTGCGACCGGCCGGGTGATCAAGCTCGACGGCACCGTCGCCGCCCCCGGTGAGCGCGTGCCGGTGCGGGAGCAGCAGCTGGTGCGCGACCCGCGCCGAGCCGGCCGGACCTACCGGGCCTGGGTGCGTCACATGGAGCGGCTCGGCGCGACCTATGAGGACCGCGACCTGTGCTGCGCCGATTACGGCGTGCCGACCACCCGCAAGCGACTGTTCGGGGTGGCCCATTTCGACGGACGGCGGCCGGTCTGGCCCGATCTGACCCATGCACAACGCGACAGCGCGGCGGTTCAGGCCGGCCGGCTGTTGCCGCACGTCCCCGCCGCCAGCATCATCGACTGGTCGCTCCCGCTGCCCAGCATCTTCGACCGGGCCCGCCCGCTGGCCCCGGCCACCCTGCGGCGGATCGCCGTCGGGATGCAGCGCTTTGTGCTGGAGGCGGAGCGGCCGTTCCTGATCCACACCACCCACCACGGCGAGCGCGCGCCGCTCGACCCGGCCGAGCCGGCCCCGACCATCACCGGGGCGCATCGTGGCGAGCTGGCGGTGGTCGGCGCGGCGGTGATCGGCTGCGGCGGACGGTCCGGTCAGGTGCCGCCGATGGATGTCGGCGACGCCCTCAACACCAGCACCACCAAAGAGGACCGGTGCGTCCTGGCGGCGCACATGATCCAGACGGGATATGGCGAGCGCGAAGGGCAAGCCCCACGCGCCCTCGACGCCGAGCGACCGATCGGGACCATGGTTGCCGGCGGCGGGAAGCATGCGGCGGTCGGGGCCTGGATGGTCCAGCACAACACCGGCGTGATCGGCCACGCCGCCGCCGACGGGCTCTCGACGATGACCACGCTGGGCACCCAGCAGCAGGTGGCCGGGGCCTTCATGGTCCACCAGCGCGGCACGGGCGCCGCCACATCACCCGAGGATTCCGCCCGGACCATCACCACCGGGGGCGGCCGGGGCGGCGATCACATCGGCGTCGGCGCCGCCTTCCTGACCGAATATTACGGCACCGGGGGCCAGCAATGCGCCGCCGACAAGGCGCTCAACACCCTCTCGACCGTCGATCGCTTCGCGGTGACCTGGGCTGCCGGCGCTGTCCCGCCGCTGCCGGCCGACCAACTGGCCCGGGCCCGGCAGGTGGCCGAGTTCCTGCGCGCCCAGGGAGTGTGGTCCGGCGGCGAGATCGTCACCCTCGGCCCGTGGGTGATCGTCGATATCGGGATGCGGATGCTGCGGCCGGAGGAGGCCGCCGCCGCGCACGAACTGCGGATGCCGGCGGCGATCACCCTGCCCAAGCGGGATCGTGCTGGCGCGATCGTCACCGACGCCAGCGGCGCCCCGGTGCTGGTCACCCGACCGCTGACCAAAACAGAGGCGATGCGCCTGATCGGCAACAGCGTGCCGAAGCGGATGGCGATGCTGCTGGCCCAGGCCAACGGGCCGCGCGCGCTCGCCAGGATGGAGGCCGCAGAATGAGCCGCGTCACCGTCACCACCGATCTGTTCGCCGGTTCGCGCCGGATCCAGATGACCGAGGCGATCGAGCTTACGGCGATGAGCCTCAACGCCTATGCCGCCGACCACCCCCATTGGTACGTCGCGTGGTCGGGTGGCAAGGATAGCTCCGCCACCCTCACCATGATCCTGTGGCTGATCGGCTGTGGCCGCGTGCCGGCGCCGGCCTCGCTCACGGTGTTTTACGCCGACACCCGGCTTGAACTGCTGCCGCTAGCCCATGCCGCCGCGCAGATCATGGATGAACTGCGCGACCGGGGCGTCCGGGTCGAGATCGTCCGGGCGCCGCTCGACAAGCGGTACATGGTCTACATCCTGGGGCGGGGCGTGCCGCCGCCCAACAACAACACGCTGCGCTGGTGCACCCGGCAGATCAAGGTGGACCCGATGGCCGACGCCATCGCCGCCGGCCTCGACCGGATCAACAGTCCGGCCCCGGTGCTGACCATCACCGGGGTGCGCCAGGGCGAGAGCGCGATTCGCGACCGCCGCATCGAGATGTCGTGCGGTAAGGACGGGGCCGAGTGCGGTCAGGGCTGGTACCAGCAGGCTTTGCCCAAGTCCAAGGGCGTGCGCGGACGGATCGCCACCCTGGCGCCGCTGCTGCACTGGCGGGTGTGCCATGTGTGGGAGTGGCTCAAGCATTGGGCGCCGCTGCCGGAATATGGCGACTGGTCCACCGCCGGCATTGCCGATGCCTATGGCGGGGATGAGGCCGAGGAAATCAACGCGCGGACCGGCTGCACCGGTTGCCCGCTGGCGCAGCGGGACACCGCGCTCGACGCCATCCTGCGCCGCCCGGCCTGGGCCTATCTGGAACCCCTGAAGGGTCTGCGCCCGCTGTGGCGCGACCTGCGGCGGCCGGAAAATCGCCTGCGCCAGCCCGGCGGCGAGCGCCGGAAAGACGGATCGCTGACCAAAAATCAGCAGCGCATGGGGCCGATCACGCTGGAGGCCCGGCGCTGGGCGCTCGATCAGGTGCTGGGGATCCAGGGCGAGGTCAATGCCGCCGCCGGCCGCCTCGGTCGCCCGCCGGTCGATCTGATCGACGCGGAGGAGGAGACGCGGATCCGAGACCTGATCGCCGCCGGCACCTGGCCAGATGGGTGGGACGGTGACGAGCCGCGCGCCGATGTGATGCTGCCGGCCTATTACGCCGACGGCACCGTGCAAGATCTGCTGTTCGAGGGGCTGCAATGATCACCCCCGACATTCCATCCCCGCCCGTCCCTGCCGACTGCGACCTGCGCGACTTCGCGTTCATGCCAATGGACGTGGTTCGGCTGCGCGACAGCGATTTCGCCTGCCGCGCGACCGACGCGGCCTTTCGCGCCGGGGTGATGCTGTGGCTGGCGTCCTGGCATCAGGTGCCCGCCGGCAGCCTGCCCGATGACGATTGCGTCCTGTCCATGCTGGCCGGCTATGGCCGGGTGGTTCGGGTCTGGCAGCGCCACCGGGTCGGCGCGCTGCACGGCTGGATCAAATGCAGCGACGGTCGCCTCTATCACCCGGTGATCGCCGAGAAGGCCCGCGAGGCGTGGCGCTCGAAGCAGGAGCGCCACCACCAGCGCCTGTGCGACCGGATCAGAAAAGAGAACGGCCGCCGGGACTCCAAGGGCTTGCCAGGGGTCGAAATCCCGACTTTCGACGCCTGGATGGCCGCTGGACGCCCGGCGGAATGGACGGAAATTTCCCTGACCGTTCCTCCGGAAAAGACGGAAGTTCCGCCGGAACACCACAGCCTTTCCGGCGGAACAGGGGGAAGATCCGCAGACGTTCTGGAGGAACGCGCCCGCGCTTCCGCCGGAACGCACATTCCGTCCGCCGGAAATCCGCCGGAAAACGCTCTTAAGGGACAGGGACAGGGAGAAGATAAAGAAGGACGTGGTGGTGGGGGCGCGAGCGCGCTGCCCATCGAATCGCCGGAAGCCCGACAGGTGGTCGATCGCTTCAAGCGTCTCCGCCGCGACCTCTGGCCGCTGGAAAGCGGCTTCCCTGCCCCGGACCTGACCTTGCTGACCGAGGCCGAGGGATTCCTCGCGCAGGCGCCGGTCGCGGTGCTGATCGACGTGATCGAGCGTGGCATGCGCCAATCAGCAAAGGATGAGCGCCCCGCCCCTGGATCGCTCAAGGCATATCGCCGCTCGATCACCAACGCCGCGGTCACCCACCGCAACGCCGCCACGCATCACCCGAAATCCGCCGCCGCTGCCTTTGACCGGTTGCAGGCAGAGCTTGCAGGGAGCCCGCAATGACCGCCCTCACCACCATTGCCCGGCCGCGCACGCCGGTTACTGCCAGGCACCAAGCGGCTCTGTCTCATTCCGTCCCCGGACCGGTGGTGATCGCCGACAATCAGCCGCTAATCCCGGCCGACGACTGCCGCGCTATCATCGGCGAAATGAAGGCGGCCCTGCTGCCAACAGGAGCTGAGGTTGCCGCCGACCACGCCCGGCTGATCGTCGCCGCCTATGGCACCCAGCGGCCGGACAACCCGGACGCCTACGCCCGTCTCGTCACGCTGGCGGTAAGCCGCTGCCCGGCCGACCTGCTGCCGCAGCTCGTTGACGAGGTGACGCGGCGTCACCCGCGCTTTCTGCCGACCAAGGGCGAGATCGAGGCCGTCGTGGCGGACCTGCGGGCCAAGAGGGTTTCCGCCCTGTCGGTGGCCGAGGCCCACCTTAAGGCCCACGCCAAGCGCTATGCCGAGCGGCCAAAATCATCCCCGGAGGAGCGTGAGGCGATGCTGGCCAGACTGCGGGCGAGGTGCCCGGAGGTGTTCGGGCTGGCATCGGCTGCACGCCAGATGACCGGGACGGTCAGGGCCGCCAACGGCCGCACCCGGGTCACCGATGACAGCATCACCGATGCGGACATCCCGCGCCTGCGGGAGGAGATGGCCGCGCAGATCCGCGAGGCGATGGGTGGCCGATGACCCCGCCGCCCTCATTCGCCCCGGCGCCGAGTGGCAGCCCGGGGCGTGGACCCCGGCCCGCTGCGCCATGTGGCATCAGGCCGAGCCGGCAACCAGGGTGCGATTGGAGCGGTGGGTGATGGCCGAGCAGGCAAGAGGGTGGTGCCACCGGGGGCAGTTGCCCGAGCAGAGAGAGGAGTCCGCAGCGTGACCGTCACCAAGATCAACCGCCCGAAGGCCGACCTGCCGGACAGCCGCGAAACGACAACGCTGGTGGCGCTGCTCGACTGGGCTTACCGCCGCCAGCGGGTGGACGCGGACGACAGCCGGGCCTTGCACGAGCTGGAGATGCTGGCCGGGGCCGGCGGCAGCAGCGCCGCGAGCGTGGCCCAGAACGGCCTGTTGGGCTGCACGATCCACAGCACCGCCCACAAGCAGCGGCCGGCGCATCACCCCGACGCGGCGACGGTGGCCGATTGCGTCGCCCTGCTGGCCGCCCCGGGTCGGTGGCTGGTTGAGCAACACGCCCGCGCCGGCACCGTGCCGGACTGGGGGCAATCCCAGCACCTCGAGCCGGTGATTCAGGGCGGTCGCCCGCTGGTGGTCGAGGCGGAGCGCGTCGAAGTCAGATACGGCAGAGGGCAGCGCCACACCGTGGCCGTGACCTATTGCCCTCTCCAGCTCTGGCCCGACGACAGTTGGGTGCGGATGCAGCGGGCCGAATACACCCGCTGGCATCGGGCGCTGGAGGTGCTGGCCGCCCTGCTGGACGGTGCAGGCCTCCAGCGCCGGCGCGTCGAGGGGATCGGGGCGCAGGCAGCGCCTTGGGCATGACTACCCTCTGCGTCGGCCTTTGCGCTGCTCGCTCGCATCGAGCCGCGACGACAGCCGGACCTTGATACCTTTCGCGCGCGGGGTGGGCGGGGGCAGGTGCTGGCGTCCAATCTCACCCTGGTCTCTGGCAACGGCCGCCGCCCGATACCTCTCCTGGGTCGCGGGCGGAAGGAGCGAGGCCCCGCGCGCCAAGCCATAGCGCTCTTTGTAGCTGTCGCCGTCGAGGCCGTGCGTCTTGAGGTGGGTGTTGAGCGCCCCGAAAAAACGACCGCAGGCGTGGCACTGCACCTTGGCGCCGTCGTCGCTGTAGGCCATACGGCCGAGTGGAGGAAGTCCTTCACCCTGCTCGATTTTGGTAGGGGATGGACGATGCTTGGCCCGATAGGCGTCGAGGTAGGCCAAGCGGGCGGACCGGTCCCTATGAGGCATCGTTGCGCCTCATCGCCAGCGCCACCGCGCGCCGCAGTCCAAGCGACAGGTCGCCGCCGCCGATCTCGCGCGCGGCATCGATCGTTGCCGCGTCGAGCGTGACGTTCTTGCGCGCCATCCCGGCCGCGCCGTCGGCCGTTGGCCGTCCGACGGAACGGCCGTCCAGGCATGTCGCGACCTTGCGCTGATCGACGGTCCTGACAACGGCTCCGTTGACCTGGACATAGACCCCGGCGGCGGTGCGCGCCAAAGCGCCCGTCTCGCCGCTGGCCCGGGTGACGGTGCCCAGCATCTCTGCCCCGCGCGGCGGGACCGGGCAGTAAAGTCGCCAGTCACCGGCGGGGTCGACGCTGATGCGTCCGCGATTGTCGTGAGGCATGGTCTTAAACTCCCAGAGCCGTCTGAGGGAGGCCCGGCGTTTCCGCCGGGCTGTGGTGTGGCTTAGAATTTCAGGGCGATGCGGGTGTGGGCATCGTCGCAAATCTGCTCGATCGTCCAGGTGTCGTCATAGGAACCAGGGGCGACCTCATCGGTGGTGACGGTGTCGCTCCATTCGATCTCTTCGATTTCCGGGGTCAGCCCGAGGGCGTGGGCGGCGCGAAGCCGATGGGCGCCTTCGAGCGCGACCCAGGCTCCGTGGCATTCCATCCAGACTGCCTTGATCGCCGGAGCGCCGAGACCCTGCATTTCGATGGTCACGGCGGCGAGGTGGTCGGCGTCGAAGTGATTGTGGGGAAGGATGATGGTGGTCATTTTGACCTCGTACCCCTGATCGCCCGAGGTGCGGCTTGGAGCGTCATCGCTCTCTATGTGATAATATATACACATAAATTAGGTGCGGCGCAAGGGAAATCGCGTTCTATTGACAATCTCAACGGGGGGATTGACACTACGCCCAGCCACACGAGCGCCCGAGGGAAGACCCTCGGGCGCTTTCGTTTCCGAGGCAGGATAGCGCCGATGCCCAACGACCCGTTTTACCGGTCGCGCGCATGGGTGGCTCTCCGCGCCCAGGCGCTCAAGCGCGATGGGTACTGCTGCGTGGTCTGTGGCGCCGACGTGCGGGCAAAGGGGCAGTCGCGGGTCGATCACATCCTGCCTCGCCGGCAGCGCCCCGACATCGCCCTGTCCCTCGCCAACCTGCGCACCCTCTGCCCCACTTGCGACAACCAAGCGCATCGCGAAAAGGGCTCCGGGGCTCAGGGGCGCGAAGAGCGGTTCGTGGTCCGAGGCTGCGATGCCTCTGGCCGCCCGATTGACCCCCGGCACCCGTGGAACGGCAAATGATAGCCATTCTCACCCAGATCGCACCAGAAGGGGGTGGGGGTATCGAAAGTATAGGGCGTCCGGGGTGGCCGACCGGTCGGGGCCTCGATTCACAGCGCCGCGAAATGACAGGGTTTTTCCGCCATGGCCGGTCGCCGTCCGACACCGACCCACCTGAAGCTGGTCAGAGGTAACCCGGGGAAGCGACCGCTGAACGAGGCTGAGCCCACCCCGGCCAGGGCGCTGCCCAGCCCGCCGGCCCACATGAGCGACGAAGCCAAGGTCGCCTGGGGCCGGATGGCGACGCTGCTGGACCAGATGGGCGTGCTGACCGAG
>JBDLVO010000250.1:0-2767 GCA_039804805.1 Pseudomonadota bacterium | reverse complement strand
GGATCTATGGCGACGTGATTCCGGAACCGGGCACCGGCAAACGGATCATCGTCACCAAGGAAGCGGTGGGGGTGGTCGCGGCGATCACCCCGTGGAACTTTCCCTGCGCGATGATCACCCGCAAATGCGCCCCGGCGCTGGCCGCCGGCTGCACCATCGTGCTGAAGCCGGCCGAGGCGACGCCGCTGTCGGCGCTGGCGCTGGCGGTGCTGGCCGAACGCGCCGGCCTGCCGCCCGGGGTGCTCAACATCGTCACCACCGCCGACCCCGCCGCGATCGGCGCCGAACTGACCGCCAGCCCGGTGGTGCGCAAGCTCAGCTTCACCGGCTCGACCGCCACCGGCCGCCTGCTGATGCGCGCCTCGGCCGACACCGTCAAGCGGCTCAGCCTTGAGTTGGGCGGCAACGCCCCGCTGATCGTGTTCGACGACGCCGACCTCGATCAGGCGGTGGCCGGCGCCCTCGCCTGCAAATTCCGCAATTCCGGCCAGACCTGCGTCTGCGCCAACCGCATCCTGGTCCAGGACGGCATCCACGATGCCTTCGCCACCCGCTTCGCCGCCGCCGCCGCCGCGCTGCGGGTCGGGCCGGCCAGCGACCCCGCCAGCCAGCAGGGGCCGCTGATCTCCGCCGCCGCCGTCGCCAAGGTCGAACGCCTGCTGTCCGACGCGGTCGAACGCGGCGCCCGGGTGCTGACCGGCGGCCGCCGCCACCCGCGCGGCGGCAGCTTCTTCGAGCCGACCGTGCTCGACCGCGTCACCGCCGCGATGGCCATCACCCGCGAGGAAATCTTCGGCCCGGTCGCCCCCCTGCTGCGCTTCGGCAGCGAGGCCGAGGCGATCTGCCTCGCCAACGATACCGAATACGGTCTGGCCGCCTATTTCTTCAGCCGCGACATCGGCCGCGTCGCCCGGGTGTCCCGCGCGCTCGAATACGGCATCGTCGGCATCAACGATACCGCCATCTCCACCGAGGTCGCCCCCTTCGGCGGCATGAAGCAATCCGGCCTCGGCCGCGAGGGCTCCAAATACGGCATCGACGAGTTCCTCGAGATCAAATATCTCAGCCTCGGCGGGCTCTGAACCGCCGGACCGCGCCGGTCGGTGGGCTCCCGCCCACACCCGGCCGGGGCAAGGCCCCGGACCCCCTTTTTATTTTATATAACCATTGTCGTGGACTTCCTATGCCTGTGGCATGGGACTGGCGGAATGTGATAGAAGGAGGAATCCCCTCCCCATCACCCTCCCGGAGATAATCCATGGCGGATCGGATCTTGATCGCCGACGATGAAGCCTTCAGCCGCCGGATGGTGGCCAGCATGCTGCGCGAGGATTGGCCGGACGGGGTGACGGCGGTCGCCAGCAGCGCCGAGGCGCTGATCGAGCTGACCGGACCGACCGCCAACCGGATCAAGATGCTGATTTCCGACTTCAACATGCCGGGGATCAACGGCCTGCAATTGCTGAAGGCGATCCGGCTGGGGGTGGACGGGGTGCGGCGCGATTTGCCGGTGATGCTGCTGACCGGCCATGCCGACCGCGCCCTGATCGGCATGGCGCTGGCGCTCGACGCCGACGCCTTTCTCGCCAAGCCGATCGCCAAGGGCACCCTGCGCGACAAGATCGCCCGGGTGCTGGCGGCGCCACGCAGCATCAAGCCGATCGAGGCCTACGCCCTGATCAACCCGCGCGAGGACATGCTGGCGCATTGGCGCGAGGGCGACAACCTCGCCGCCAGCGCGGTCCCCGACGAGGAATCCGGCCCGTCGATCAGCCTGCCTTTGGCCGAGGTGCCGGAGGATTCGATCCTGGCCGCGCCGATCCGCTTCCCCGACGGCACCGACGTGGTCCCCGCCGGCCGCCGCCTCGGCCGCGCCCTGCTCGACCGCCTCGCCGACCTCAAGGCGATGGGCCTGCCGGTCGAACCGGTTCATATCCAGGCCCAGTAAGATGCCGTTGCAGTTATTGCATTTGAACCATATATCTCAGATGCGACCCTCAACGGAGCAACCGCCATGCGTTCGCCCGGCGACACGCCCTTCATGACTGAAAATGAAGGCGAAACCGCCATAGCTCACACTCTGAGCCATACATTGGCCCGCCTGTTCGAGTTGGCGCCGCCCCGGCTGGAGGCGACGATCACCGTCAACGGTCAGAAGTTGGAGATTCCGCTCGCCACCGTTTCCCTGCTGGCCAAGGCCGCCGGTCTGATGGCGGGCGGGCATCCGGTCGATGTCGTCGCGGTGGATCGGGAGATGTCCGCGCAGGAAGCGGCGGACCTCCTCAAGGTATCGCGGCCTTATCTGATGAACCTGCTGAACAAGGGGATCCTGCCGTTTCGCAAGGTCGGTGCGCATCATCGCCTTCCCTACGAGGCCGTCATCGCCTACAAGCGCGAGCAGGAGCATCGACGGCGGGCGGCGTTGGACGCGCTGGCGGCCGAAACCCAAACGCTTGAAGGGTGACGCCCCTCTGAATGGAAACCGCCGTTCTCGATGCCTGCGTGCTGTTCCGGGGCGGCATGCGCGATTTTCTGCTGTCGCTGGCCGACACGGGCGCTTTTCTCCCGGCATGGTCCGACCTCATCCATGACGAATGGACACGGAATCGGGAGACGACCGGCAACGCGAAACAGCGGCAGACCAGGGCGCAGACCACGCGGACCAAGGGGCTGATGGAGGCCGCCTTCCCCGGGTCGAACATGCCGGTGGACCAGGATCTGCTCGAGGACATCCTCGGCCGATGTGGCAACCAGGAAGAGCGGAAGG
>JBDLVO010000249.1:0-2703 GCA_039804805.1 Pseudomonadota bacterium | reverse complement strand
CCGTCCTCGACCGCCTTGGCCAGATCCTGCGGAGCACGGACCGGCTTGTGGTCGGCCTCGATGATCAGGTCGCCGGGGCGCAGGCCCTTCTCGGCCGCCGCGCTGTCGCCCTTGATCTCGGTCACCACCACCCCGTTCGAGTCCTCGCCCAGGCCGAAGCGCTCGCGCAGCGGCGGGGTCAGGGTGGCCACGGTCAGCCCGGTGCCGGGGATCGCCTGGCTGCCTTCGCGCGGCTGGGCCGGCTTGTCCTTGCCGCCCTTGGTCCGGGCCAGCTTCTCGGCCGGGTCCTCCGGCATCTCGCCGACGGTGGTGGCGAGCGTCACCTTCTTGCCGTCGCGCCACACCACCATCTCGACCTTCTTGCCGATCGGGGTGGCGGCCACCACGCGCGGCAGGCGCCGCATCTCGGGGATGTCGCGGTCGTCGAAGCGCAGCACCACGTCGCCGTTCTTGAGCCCGGCCTTCTGGCCCGGGCCGTTGGGATCGACCGAGGCCACCAGCGCGCCGTGCGAATCCGGCAGGCCCATCGCCTCGGCCATGTCGGCATCGAGCGACTGGATCCGCACCCCCAGCCAGCCGCGATGGACCTTGCCGTACTTGCGCAGATCGTCGATCACCGGGGTGGCCAGCGCGCTGGGGATGGCGAAGCCGATCCCGATCGAGCCGCCCGAGGGGGAGATGATCGCGGCGTTGATGCCGATCACCTCGCCCTTCATGTTGAACATCGGCCCGCCGGAATTGCCCCGGTTGATCGGGGCGTCGGTCTGGATGAAATCGTCGTAGGGGCCGGCGTTGATGTCGCGGGCGCGGGCCGAGACGATGCCGGTGGTGACGGTGCCGCCGAAGCCGAACGGATTGCCGATCGCCAGCACCCAGTCGCCCACCCGGGCCTCGTCCGAATTGCCGAAGGCGACCGGGATCAGGGTCTTCTTGCCCGGATCGATCTTCAGCAGCGCCAGATCGACCTTGGGGTCGCGGCCGACCACGGTGGCCTGGAACACGCTGTCGTCATGCAGCTTGACGCTGATCTCGTCGGCGTCGGCGATGACGTGGTTGTTGGTGACGATGTAGCCGGCCGGGTCGATGATGAAGCCCGAGCCGAGCGAATTGGCCTTGTGCGGGCGGTCGTCGCCGCCCTGCTGGCGTTCCATGAAGTCGCGGAAGAATTCCTCGAACGGCGAACCGGGCGGGAATTGCGGCATTTCCATCGCCCCGTGCGCGCCGCGCACGGTCTGGGTGGTGGAGATGTTGACCACGCTGGGCAGCAGCTTTTCCGCCAGATTGGCGAAGCTTTCGGGCACCGGGGCGGCCGGGGCGGCCCCCGGCAGCAGCAGCACCACCAGGCCGAACAGGGCCAGCGCCAGCGGCGCGATCCGGCGCGGGCGGGGAGCGGTGAGGGACGGGCTGGAGATAAACACCGGTCGAAACCCTCCTGAAAAGGGACGATGGAAACGGACGGGCCGGCACGATGGCGGCGGCGCGGCCGGGGCCGCGCCGCCGTCCCGGCTTTAGTGGCGCGCCCCGCCCGGCCCGGCGCTGAGCACGCGCAGGAACTCGCTGTCGGGCGACAGCACCAGGGTGGTGTTGCCGTCGCCGAGCGAGTCCCGATAGGCCTGGAGCGAGCGGTAGAGGTTGAAGAAGCGCGGATCCTTGCCAAACGCCTCGGCGAAGATCCGGTTGGCCTCGGCGTCGCCCTGGCCGCGCTCGATCTGGGCCTGCCGCTGCGCCTCGGCCAGCAGCACGGTGCGCTCGCGCTCGGCGCGGGCGCGGATCTGCTGCGACCATTCATAGCCCTGGGCGCGGGCCTCCTTGGCCTGCCGCTCGCGTTCGGACTTCATCCGGTCGTAGATCGACTGGCTGGTTTCCTCCGGCAGGTCGGCGCGGCGCAGGCGGACATCGACGATCTGGAGGCCGAGTTCGCGGCTGGCGCGCTCGGCCACCTCCTTCTCGATCTGGCCCATGATGCCGGAACGTTCGTCCGACAGCAGCGAGGGCAGCATCACCTGACCGAGCACCCGGCGCATCGCCGAGGAGACGATCTGGGACAACTGGGTGCGGGCCTGGCTCTCGCTGCGCACCGACTGATAGAATTTCAGCGGGTCGGCGATGCGGAAGCGGGTGAAGGTATCGACCACGATGCGCTTCTGGTCGCCGAGGATGATCTGCTCGTCGGGCGGATCGAGCGCCAGCAGGCGGTTGTCGTAGCGGACCACGTCCTCGATGAAGGGGATTTTGACGTGCAGGCCGGGATCCTTGATGGTGGCGCGGTGGGCGCCGAAGCGCAGCACCAGGGCCTGCTCGGTCTGATCGACCACGAACAGCGACGAGGCGGCGAGGATCAGCAGCAGGATCGCCGCGGCGACGGCGTAGGGCAGGGCGCGGATCATTTGGCGCCTCCCTTCTTAAGCTCGGGCAGCGGCAGGTAGGGAACCACCCCCTGGGCGCCGCGCGCGGCCGGGTCGATCACGATCCGGGTCGATTTCTTCACCACCTCCTCCATGGTCTCGATGTAGAGGCGGCGCGCGGTGACGTCCTCCGCCTGTTTGTAGGCGCCGAGCACGGCGAGGAAGCGCTGGGCATCGCCCTGGGCGAGGTTGACCACCTGCTCGCGATAGGCCTGGGCCTCCTGGACCAGCCGCTCGGCCTCGCCGCGGGCGCGGGGGATGATGTCGTTGCGGTAGGCCTCGGCCTCGTTGCGGGAGC
>JBDLVO010000248.1:0-2988 GCA_039804805.1 Pseudomonadota bacterium | reverse complement strand
ACCCCTATGCCTGCCGGCTGCGGCTGCGGGCGCTGGTCGCCGCCCCGCCCGAGCAGGTCGAGCCGCTGTTCCGCTACGTTCTCGATCAGGTCGCCCTGGCGCCGGTCGCTCCCGAACGGCTGATGGTGCCGACCGGGGCCAGCGGGGACGAGGCCGGGCCGGTGCGCGAGGATTTCCTCGCCGCCGCCCAGCCGCTGCTGGCCGCCGCCGATTGGGACGGGCTGCGGCGGACCGTGGCGGCGCTGCGCGAACTGACCGGCGCCCATCTGCTGATCGCCTCGGCGCTGCGCTGGCTCGATCTGGTGCTGGCGGCGCCGGCGCCCTCGCCCGGCTGGGTCGCCGCCCTGATCGAGACCATCGCCACCGGCGCCGCCGTCGCCCCGGCCGAGGCCGGGCCGGCCGGGCCGCTGCCGCCGCTGGCGCGGGCGATGATCGAGGCCCAGCGCTTCGCCCTCGGCCTGCCCGGCGCCGAGATGCTGCCCGGCCGCATCGCCGCCATCGGACGCGGCGTCGGCGCGATCCTGCGGGCGCTCGGGCACGATGCCACCGCGTGGCGGACCGCCGCCACCGCCGCCGCCGAAGGCGGCGATCCCACGCCGATGCTGGCGGCGCTCGACCGGCTGCTCGCCGCCGATGGCGCCGCCCCGGCCGTCCCGGCCGCCGCCGCCCCGCCCCCGGTCGAGGGCGCCGCCTCCGGCGGCGGCGGCGAAGGCCGCGCCGCCCCCCGGGTGTTGAAGGTCGATCAGGCCAAGGTGGACACCCTGATGACCCTGATCGGCGAACTGGTGGTGTCGAAGAACAGCCTGCCCTTCCTGGCGCGGCGGGCGGAAACCGTCCATGGCTCGCGCGAGATGGGGCGCGAGATCAAGGATCTCTACGCGGTGATCGACCGCCTCGCCCAGGAGATGCAGGCGGCGATCATGGCGGTGCGGATGCTGCCGGTGTCCGAGGTGTTCGAACGCTTCCCCCGGCTGGTGCGCGACGTCGCCCGCAAGCTCGGCAAGCAGGTCGAGCTGGTGATCGAGGGCGAGGAGACCGCCGCCGACAAGAACATCGTCGAGACCCTGGGCGATCCGCTGCTGCACATCCTGCGCAACGCGCTCGACCACGGCATCGAGCCGCCGGACGACCGCGCCGCCGCCGGCAAGCCGCCGACCGCCCGTCTGCTGGTGCGCGCCGGCCAGGAAAGCGATCAGGTGGTGATCGAGGTCGTCGACGACGGACGCGGCATCGATCCGGCGCGGATCCGCGCCGCCGCGGTGGCCAAGGGGGTGATCCCGCCCGAGCGGGCGGCGCGGCTCAGCGACCAGGAGGCGGTCAATCTGGTGTTCCTGCCCGGCTTCTCCACCGCCGGGACCATTTCCGACCTGTCCGGGCGCGGGGTGGGGATGGACGTGGTCGCCACCACCCTGGAAAAGGCCGGCGGCACGGTGTCGCTGGCCTCGACCCCGGGACAGGGGACCACGGTGCGGCTGTCGCTGCCGCTCAGCATGGCGGTGACCCGGGTGATGATGGTCGAGGCCGGCGGCGGCCGGCTGTTCGGCATCCCGATGGACCACATCGCCGAGACGGTGCGGATCCCGCGCGCGGCGATCCGCCGCATCAAGCAGGCCGAGGCCTTCGTCCTGCGCGAGGCGATCGTGCCGCTGCTGCGGCTCGACTCCCTGCTCGGGACCGCCGCCGCGACCGGGGCGGACGAGACGGCGGAGGCGGAGGCCGAGGCGGCGGTGCTGGTGGTGCGACTCGGCGGCGCGCTGACCGGACTGGTGGTCGATCATTTCCGCGAGGGGATGGACATCATCCTCAAGCCGTTCGACGGCATCCTGGCCGGGATCCCCGGCTATGCCGGCACCGCGCTGCTCGGCGACGGCCGGGTGCTGCTGGTGCTCAACCTCAAGGAACTGCTGTGATGGCGATCGTCAACGAAGCGGACGGTCCGGCGGTCGAGGGCGTCTGCGGGGTCGAGGAGGCGCTGCCGCTGCTGGAGGCGCTGGCCGGCGGCGCCTCGCTGTCGCTCGGGCGCTGCACCCACCTGCACACCGCGCCGCTCCAGGTGCTGCTGGCGCTGCGGCCGGTGCTGCGCGACCCGCCGACCGAGCCGTTCCTGGCCCGCTGGGTGGCGCCGCTGCTGGCGGGTCGGCCGCAATGACCGCGCCGGCCCCGCTCCCCTTCATCCTGTCGGTGTCCAACCGCAAGGGCGGCAGCGGCAAGACCACCACCGTGGTCAATCTGGCGGCGGAATGGGCCGCGCACGGGGCGCGGGTGCTGGTGGTCGATCTCGACACCCAGGGCCATGCCGGGCTGGGGCTGGGGATCGCCGCCGGGCGCGGCGAGCCGACCGCCCACGACCTGTTCCGCCGCCCCGGCTTCGATCTGGCGGCGGCGGCGCGGCCGACCGCCTGGCCCGGCCTGTCCTGCGTCCCGGCCGATCCGCTGTTCGAGGGCGACGGCGACCGCGATCCCGAGCAGCTCTCCCGTCAGGTGCGGCGACCCGAGCTGGCGGCGCGGGTCGACGTGGTGATCCTCGACACCCCGCCCGCGCTCGACTTCATCCTGATCAACGCCCTCACCGCCGCCGACGGGGTGGTGATCCCGCTGCTGCCGCATGCGCTGTCGGCCGAGGGGGTGCGGCAATTGTCGCGGCTGTTCTTCCGCATCGCCAGCGGCGCCAATCCCGCCCTGCGCCTGATCGGGCTGCTGCCGGTGATGCTGAATCCCCGCGTCAACCACCATCAGGCGATCCTGGCCGGGCTGACCCGCCAGTTCGGTCCGGAGCGGATGCTGCGCGGCATCCGTGCCGACATCGCCCTGGCCGAGGCCTTCGCCGCCGGCCGCCCCGCCCGGGTCCACGCCCCCCGCTCGCGCGGGGCGCTCGATTACCATCTTCTGGCCGAGGAAGTGCCACGCCTGTGGCGACGGCCGTTGCCTGTCTCCGTACAAGAGGTCCCCGCATGAGCAGCACCATCTTCCTGATCGACGATTCCGTCA
>JBDLVO010000247.1:0-7536 GCA_039804805.1 Pseudomonadota bacterium | reverse complement strand
ATATGTCCCAGCAGGCTGTTCACCTGTCAGGCGTCGAAAGAACCTTCGACCGCGACCAGATCATCGTCAGCAAAACCGACCTCAAGGGCCGGATCATCTACGCCAACGAAGTGTTCATTTCGCTGGCCGGCTACACCGAGGCGGAATTGCTCGGCCAGCCGCACAGCATCATCCGCCACCCCGACATGCCGCGTTGCGTGTTCAAGCTGTTGTGGGGCACAATCGAGGCGGGACGCGAGATCTTCGCCTACGTCAAGAACCGGTCACGAAACGGCGATCATTACTGGGTCCTGGCCCATGTCACCCCGACGTTCGATTCGACGGGGCGAATCGTCAGCTATCATTCCAATCGGCGGTCGCCCCGGCGCGAGGCGGTGGCCAAAGTCGAGGCACTCTACCAAGAGCTGCTGACGATCGAGCGATCCGCCCCCGACCGCAAGGAGGGGATGGAGCGCGCCTTCGCGGCACTGGTCGGCAAACTTCAAGCGGCGGGGCTGCCCTATGAAGAATTCGTGTTCACTCTCTAGCGCCCGTCTCGCCCTGCTGCTGGCCGCCCTGGCGGCCGGCGGGCAGCTTGGCTTCGCCGCCGCCGACGGCCGCTGGATCGAGGCCGCCATCGCGCTGGCCGGCCTCGTCGCGCTGGTGGCCGCCCTGCTGTGGCTGGGCCGGACCCGCCGCTTCGTCGAACGCGCCAGCGGGGTGCTGGGCGCCGCCGCCGCCGGCCGGCTCGACACCCGCCTGATCGGCCTCAGCGACGGCGGCGTGGTCGGCCAGCTCGAAATCTCGATCAACCGCCTGCTCGACCTGACCGAGGTGTTCACCAAGGAAGCCGACGCGGCGATGGCGATGACCGCCGAGGGGCGCTATTTCCGCCAGATCCTGACCGAGGGGATGGTCGGCGAGTTCGGCGACCACGCCCGGCTGATCAACCGCGCCCTGGCCGAAATGGAGCGGCGCTCGCACGAGTTCACCCGCGAGGCGACCTCGGTCGGCGACAGCATCAAGCAGGTCACCAACGTGGTGGCCGCCACCGCCACCGAGCTTGAGGCCACCGCCCGGCAGATGAGCCACATCGCCACCCGCACCAGCGAACAATCGAGCACGGTGTCCGGGGCCGCCAACAACGCCTCGCGCCATGTCGAGGAGGTCGCCAGCGCCGCCGAGCAGATCTCGGCCGCGATCCGCGACGTCTCGACCCGGGTCCAGCATTCCGCCCGCACCGCCCAGGAGACGATGCAGGTCGCCGGCACCACCGACACCGCCATCAACGGACTGGCCGAGGCGGCGCAGAAGATCGGCGAGGTGGTCGATCTGATCAACGACATCGCCGCCCAGACCAACCTGCTGGCGCTCAACGCCACCATCGAGGCCGCCCGCGCCGGCGAGGCCGGCAAGGGCTTCGCCGTGGTCGCCAACGAGGTCAAGCATCTCGCCAACCAGACCGCGCGCGCCACCGACGAGATTTCCGGCCAGATCGGCGGGATGCGCGACGCCACCCGGCAGGCGGTCGAGGCGGTGCGGGCGATCGCCGACAAGATCCGCGACATCAACGAGGAATCGACCGGCATCGCCGCCTCGACCGAGCAGCAGAGCGCGGCGGTGGCGACGATGAGCGGCTCGATCCGCACCGTCGCCAGCGACGTCCAGACCGTCGCCTCGACCATCGCCGAGGTCGCCGACACCGCCGGGGTCGCCACCGACGCCGCCGGACAGGTGCTGGCGGCGGCGGGCGACCTCGCCGCCCGCACCGTCGGGATGAACCAGGACATCGACGCCTTCGTCACCCGGGTCTGCTCCGGCCTGCGCAAGGCCTGACGCCCGGGCGGCGCCACCGGCAATTGTGACGCCATGGTCGGGGCGAGGTCCGCCGCCGGGGAGCGGGGCTCCCCGGCCCCCTCCCTTTTTCCTCAATGAAAATCGCGTGAGACCGGGATCAAGGACGGGCCGTCGCGGGCGAGGCGGTCGAGTTCGGCCGACAGGTCGGTCAGCGATTCCGCGATCAGGTGGGTGACGCCGTCCTCGCTCTGCACCCGGCCGCGCACGGCAAGGCAGCGGGCCGACAGCACCAGCGGGCGGGAAGCCTCGAACAGAGCCGGCCACACCACGATGTTGGCAAAGGCGGTTTCGTCCTCCAGCGTCAGGAACACCACCCCCCCGGCGGTGCCGGGGCGCTGGCGGGTCAGCACCAGCCCGGCCACCGTCGCCCGGCCGCGCCGGCCGGGCAAGGCGGCGGCGGGGATCAGGCCGGGCAGCGTCAGAATCGGCCGCAGCAGCGCCAGCGGGTGGTCGCGCAGCGACAGGGTCAGGCTGGCGTAATCGGCGGCGACCTCTTCGCCGGGGGCGGCCTCGGGCAGGGCGGCGGCGGGCTCGGCCGGTTCCAGCCCGGCCAGCAGCGGGGGCGGATCGGCGCGGGCGGCGCGCACCGCCCACAACGCCGCCCGCCGCGACAGGCCGAGCGAGGCGAAGGCGTCGGCCCGGGCCAGGGCTTCCAGCGGCTCGGGGCCCAGCGCGGCGCGTTCGGCCAGGGCCTGCGGCGAGGAATAGCCGCCGGCGCGGTGGTGGAGCAGGCGACGGGCGGCGGCGGCGCTCAGGCCGTGGATCTGGCGCAGGCCGAGCCGCAACGCCGGGCCGGGCGGTTCCAGGGTGCAGTCCCAGGCGCTGGCATTGATGTCGGCGGGGAGGATCGCCACGCCGTGGGCGGCGGCGTCGCGCACGATCTGGGCCGGGGCGTAAAAGCCCATCGGCTGGCTGTTGAGCAGGGCGCAGGCGAACGCCGCCGGATAATGGCATTTCAGCCAGGCCGAGACATAGGCGAGCTGGGCGAAGGCGGCGGCGTGGCTTTCCGGGAAGCCGTATTCGGCGAAGCCCTCGATCTGGCGGAACACCCGCTCGGCGAAATCGGCCGGATAGCCGCGCGCCACCATCCCGGCCACCAGCTTGTCGCGGAACGCCGCCACCTGCCCGGTGCGGCGGAAGCTGGCCATCGAGCGGCGTAGCCGGTCGGCCTCGGCCGGGGTGAAGCCGGCGGCGACGATGGCGATCCGCATCACCTGTTCCTGGAACAGCGGCACCCCCAGGGTGCGGTGCAGCACGGCGCGCAGTTCGGGCGAGGGATATTCGACCGCCTCCTTGCCGGCGCGGCGGCGCAGATAGGGATGGACCATCTCGCCCTGGATCGGGCCGGGGCGGACGATCGCCACCTCGACCACCAGATCGTAGAAGCAGGCCGGGCGCAGCCGGGGCAGCATCGCCATCTGCGCCCGGCTTTCGACCTGGAACACCCCGATCGCATCGGCCCGGCCCAGCATGCGGTAGACCGCCGGATCCTCGGCCGGCACCGTCGCCAGGGTCGGCGCCCGGCCGTGATGGGCCTCCAGCAGGGCGAAGGCGCGGCGGACGCAGCTCAGCATGCCGAGCGCCAGCACATCGACCTTCATCAGGCCGAGGGCGTCGATGTCGTCCTTGTCCCACTCGATCACGGTGCGGTCGGCCATCCGCGCGTTCTCGATCGGCACCAGTTCGTCGAGACGGTCGCGGCAGATCACGAAGCCGCCGACATGCTGCGACAGATGGCGGGGAAAGCCGATCAGCTCGGCGGCCAGGGCCAGGGCGCGGGCCAGCAGCGGCTGGTCGGGATCGAGCCCGAGCGCCCGCACCTGGGCCGGATCGGGCAGCTCGCGGCCCGAGCCCCAGCGCGAGCGGGCCAACGCGCCGACCACGTCGTCGGACAAACCGAGCGCCTTGCCGACGTCGCGCAGCGCCGAGCGGGCGCGGGTGCGGATCACCGTCGCGGTCAGCGCGGCATGGTCGCGGCCATAGCGGGCATAGAGGTACTGGATCACCTCCTCGCGCCGCTCATGCTCGAAATCGACGTCGATGTCGGGCGGCTCGTCGCGGGCGTCGGAGATGAAACGGGCGAACAACAGGTCGAACCTGGCCGGATCGACATGGGTGATGAACAGGCAGAAGCACACCGCCGAATTGGCCGCCGAGCCCCGCCCCTGGCACAGGATGCCGTGGCGGCGGGCGAAGCCGACCAGATCGTGGACGGTGAGGAAATAGGGGGCGTAATCCTTGCGCCCGATCAGCGCCAGTTCGTCGGCGAGCGCCGCCGCCACCTTGGCCGGCACGCCCTCGGGGTAGCGCCGCGCCGCCCCCTCGCCCACCAGCCGCTCCAGCCGTTGCTGCGGAGTCAGCCCGTCGCCGGGATCCTCGGCCGGATAGGCGTAGCGCAGTTCGTCGAGCGAAAAGCGGCTGCGCGCGACGATGACGAGGCTGTTGGCCAGCGCCTCGGGCCAGGGGGCGAACAGGCGGGCCATCTCCGCCGGGGCCTTGAGGTGACGCTCGGCATTGGCTTCCAGCCGCCACCCCGCCTCGTCGACCCGGCAGCCCAGCCGGAGCGCGGTCAGCACGTCCTGCAATGGCCGGCGGGCGGGATGGTGGTAGAGCACGTCGTTGACCGCGACCAGCGGCGTGCCGCAGGCCCCGGCCAGTTCGGCCAGCCGGCCGATCCGGCGGCGGTCGTCGCCGTCGAGCCGGGCCCGCGCCGCCAGGAACACCCGCCCCGGCGCCCGCGCCGCCCAGGCGGCCGCCTCGGCGGCGAAGGCGGCGTCGGGCCGCTCCGGCGGCAGCAGGATCAGGTTCTGGCCCTCGGCGGCGGCGAGCAGATCGGCCCGGTCCAGCCGGCAGGAGCCCTTGCCGGCGCGGCGGCGGCCGAGGGTCAGCAGCCGGGTCAGCCGGGCATAGGCGGCACGGTCGGAGGGATAGCACAGCAGCGCCGCCCCGTCGGTGGGATCGAGCCGCGCCCCCACCACCAGCCGCAGCCCCGCCTGCCGCGCCGCGACATGGGCGCGGACGATGCCGGCCAGCGAGGCGTGGTCGGCCAGCCCCAGCGCGGCGAGGCCGAGCGAAGCCGCCTGGAGCACCAGTTCCTCGGGGTCCGACGCGCCGTGACCGAAGCTGAAATTGCTGACCGTCTGGAGTTCGGCATAGGCGGCAGGGGCGCTGGCGCGCGCGGGCGCCGCCCGCACCCGGCCGGGGCGGGGCCCCGGACCCCCTTGTTTTCGATCCGGGGAGGGGGTGGGAACCCCGCTCATGGGAACAGCCCGTGCAGATACCAGCCGTGCCCCCCGGCCTGGAACAGCCAGAACCGGGCGCCGGCCTCGTCCTCGACCAGATAATAATCCCGCGCCGGGGCGGGCCGGCGCCACCATTCGTCGGCGATGCGCTCGACCCCCTCGGCCCGCGCCAGCCGGTGGGTGCGCCGGCGCCAGCGGAACGCGGCGGGAGGAGAGCCGACCACCTCGACCGGCTCGGGCCGCGACAGCAGCCGCACCGGCCGGCGGGACGGCGGCCAGCCCCCGGCGACGGCGGCGGCCGGCGGCACCGCTTCGACCGCCCGTTCCGGCAGATGGCTCGGCCGGGGCGCCGGCCGGGCGATGCGGTCGAAGCCGAACCGGTTGCCGAGGGCATCGACCAACCGGCCGAGGGCGTCGGAACCGGAATCCTCGGGCGGACGGTCGAGCGCGCTCTGGGCCGGGTCGAGCGGGGCCAGCCCGTCCGGGGTCAGGATCAGCGCCTCGATGCCGAAGCCGGGATCGAGCCGGGGCAGAACCTCGGCCAGCAGGCGCAGCAGCGGTGCCGGGGCACGGCTCGGTCGGCCGGTGCCGACCGCCACCGCCGGGCGGGTGCCGTCCACCCGCCACGCCGTCACCGTCAGATGGCGCAGGCCGAGCCCGTCCGCCTCCAGCCGGCGGCACAGCCGCTCGACCAGCCGGCGCACCGCCTCGGCAAGGTCCTCGGGCCGGCCGAGCGGTTCGGCGAAGCGGGCGCCGACCCGGCGCTCGGGCGCGGCCCGGCGCGGTGACAGCGGCTCGGGCAGATGACCCAGCGCCTGATCAAGCCGCCGGATCGGATCGGGACCGAACCGTGCCGCCAGCCCGGCACGCGGCAACGGGGCGAGGTCGCCGATCCGGCGCAGGCCGAGCCGGGCCAAGGCGGCGACGAGGTCGGGATCGAGCCGCAGCGCCGCCAGCGGTAGCGGCGCCAGCGCGGCACGCTGACCACCGGGCGGCAGGCAGGGCGCGGCCGGATCGCCGAAGCGGGCCCAGGCCCAGGCGGCGCCGGGGGTGTCGGCCAGGGCGGCGCGGGCGGTGTAGCCCTCGGCCGCCAGCCCGGCGACCAGCGCGGTCCGCAACGCGGCCTCGCCGTCGAACAGCGCGGCGCAACCGCTGACGTCAAGCCACAGCCCGCCCCCCGGCGGGGTCGGATCGGGCGCGGCCCACGGAGTGAAGGAATCGCACCAGCCGGCGAGACGGTCGCGCTCGGCGGCGTCGGCGACGGGATCGGCCGGGGCCCGCATCAGCCCCGGCAGCATCGCCTGGGCATCGGCGACGACCAGACCGGGACGCAGGCCGGCCCGCGCCGCCGCCGCGCCGACCGCGCTCAGTTCGCGGCGCGGGCCGGCGGCGACCAGGGCGAACGGCACCTCATCCGGCGGCGCGACACCGACCCGGCGCAGCCGTTCGACCGGCAACCGGGGCAGCCAGACGGAGACCACCCGTTTCATCCATCCACTCCAGCTCCCAGCTTGCGATGGTGCCGTCGGCCTCGGCCGCCAGCCCGCGACAGCGCCGCAGGGTCACCCGCCAGCGCCAGCTTTCGATGCACTCGCCCCGATTGGCCGCCGCCACCACCCGCCAGCGGGTTTCGGCGACGACACCCCCCTCGCCCTCGCCCAGCAGCAGGGCGGTCACCCCCGAGGCGCGGGCGGCGAGATGCAGCCGCCGCGCCGCGATCGGGGCGATGCCGCCGCTTTCAATCAGCACGGCGGCGAGATCGCGGCAGCGCAGCCCTTCCTCGGCCGCCCACAGCGCCGCGCTGCCGCGCAACGGCCGGGCCAGCAGCAACCGGGCCGGCGTCAGCCCCAGCCCGGCCAGCCCGGGCGGATAGAGATCGGCATCGGCACCGATCCACAGCACCGGTTTGCCGGCCCGCGCCGCCAGCCGCCCCAGCAGCACGGCGGCGAAAGCGGTCGCCGCGCCGTCACCCGCCGCGCCGTCGAGATCGTGCAGCCCGCCGAGGGGCAGGCCGCCCCGCGGCAACCGCTCGTCGATCGCCGCCACCCCGAGCGGCAGCACCCCGGCCGGCACCGCCCCCACCCCGCCTTCCAGGGCGGCGATGCGGGTGCGCAGGGCGGCAAGGGCGGGAGCGGACGACACCGGGAAACCTCCTGGATGTTCCCGGAACGTTCGCAGAACAAACGCGACAAGTCAAGTGCGGGCAGAGCCCGCGCTTTCGCCTCAGCGGGAAACCAGTTCGGCGTCGAAACCGCCGGCGGCGCGCACCGCCTGAAGGATGGCGATGCGGTCGAGCACCGGCACCCCGGCGGCGTCGAGGGCGGCGAGCAGGTCGCCGACGGTGCCGCCGCGCGGGGTGGCGACCACCTGACCGTTCTGGCTGATCTCGATCTCGCTGCGCGGCACCACCACGGTACGCCCGCCGGAGGAGAACGGCGCCGGCTGCGACACCTGGGGC
>JBDLVO010000246.1:0-3010 GCA_039804805.1 Pseudomonadota bacterium | reverse complement strand
CAGCACCGGGCAATGGCCGCGCGCGGTCAGCGCGGCGGCGAAGCGGACGAACTGGATCGCGTCGCCATAGCCCTGGTCGTGCCACAGCGCCACCACGGTGCCGGGGGGCTCGTCGCCACGCCAGGAGGGCAGGCCGGCCAGGTGTGGCGGGCGTTTGTGGCGCGACTTGCGCCGCTCGTAGAGGGCGAAGCCCTCGGCCCAACGTTGTTGCGACAGCAGCAGGCAACCGAGATCGAACGCGGCGAGGTCGAAGGCCGGGTCGGTCGCCATCGCCCGGCGGAAGCTGCGTTCGGCCTCGTCGTCGCGGTGCTCGGCCTTCAGCGCCTGCCCGAGGTTGGTCCAGCCCAGCACGTCGCCGGGATAGCGGCTGACCAGGGCGCGGTAGCGGGCGGTCGCCGCCGGGAAATCGCCCGACAGGTAATGCAGGTTGCCGATCTGGAGCAGCGCCTCGGCCTCGGATTCGGGCGACAGTTCGAGCAGGGTCTCGAACGCCTCGACCGCGCCGGCGGTGTCGCCCAGTTCCTTGAGGGTCATCGCCAGATTGTGGCGGGCGGCGGTGAGGTCGGGGCGCAGGCGCAGGGCGCGCCGCCACGCCTCGGCCGCCTCGGCCAGCCGTCCGGCCCGGCGCAGCGCCGAGCCATGGTTGTAGGCGATGTCGGCGCGGTGCGGCACCATTCCGGCGAGGTCGCCGAACAAGGCGAGGGCGATGTCGTGGTGGCCCTGGGCGCTGCGGATGCAGGCCATCAGGATCAGCGCCTCCAGGCAGTCGGGCTGTTGCAGCCAGGGGCGGCACAGCGCCTCGGCCTCGTCGAGCCGGCCGGCATCGAGCGCGGCGACGATCGCCCGCCGCTCTTCCGCTCCGATCGCGCCACCCTCGCCGGTCGTCGGCGGTCCGCCCTCGGTCGCCATCCTGTCCGTCTCCCGTGGTTTACATCCTGCGGGCGAAGTTTAAACCGGAGACGGCGCCAGGACCAGCGGACAGCGTATCCGGGCCGGGAGAGGCAAAACTCACCCCTGTCGGGTGGGGAAGCCGGCGCGTTTCCAGGCCAGCAGGCCGCCGCGCATCCGCACGATCTCGCCCGACCAGCCGGCGGCCACCAGCCGTGCCGCCGCCGGGCCGCAGCGCACGCCGCGCTGGCAATGCAGCACCAGATGTCCGTTCGCCGGCGGCGCCGGTACCCGGGCCGGGTCGAACGTGGATAGCGGCAGGTTGAGCGCGCCCTCGATCGCCTCGGCGCGGTGTTCGTCGGGCTCGCGCACGTCGATGATGGTGACGGCGCCGTCACGCCACCAGCCGTGGATTTCGGCCGGGTCGGCCTGCCGCACCGGGGCGCGGGCGCCGGCGGCGAGACCGCGAAAGGCGGCGATCAGTCGGGCCAGCATCGGCGGGATCCTCAATAGGGGCAGTCGGGTCGGCCGCAGGGCTTGCGGTGGCCGGAGGGCTGCCACACCCCGCAGATCGGGCATTCGATCATCGCCTCGGCCCGGGGCGGCTGGGGCGCGGCCTGATCGCGGGCGGCGGGGCGCTCGCGCTCGCGCCCGAGGCCCAGCCGCGCGGCAAGGTCGGCGGCACGGCGGGCGGCCAGCCAGATCAACACCAGGAACAGGGCGAACAGGACCAGGAAGCGCATCATGAATCCCTTATCCTCCTCGCCGCCGGGGCGGTCAAGTCCGCCCGGCCTCCGCATTTTCCCGGGGGTCGGCGGCCGGGCTGGCCTGCTCGGCCTGATCGATCCCGCGCAGGAAGCGGTTGACCTCGTCGGCCAGGGCGGTGGCGCCGGCGATCAGGTCGTCGGCGGTCTGCCGCATCCGCGCCACGCCGGCGCCGGTGCGCTCGGCCGCCTGACCGACCCGGCCGATGCTGGCGGTGACCTCGTTGGCCCCGCGCGAGGCCTCGCCGACATTGTGGGCGATCTCGTCGGTGGCGGCGGTCTGCTGCTGGACCGCGGCGGCGATGGTGGTGGCGATGTCGCCCAGCATCAGCGGCACCACCAGACCGGTGGCCGCGCCAGCATCGCCACCAGACTGAGCACCAGCCGGGTTCGCAGGTTGATCTGGGGCATCGTTTCTCCGCCGGCTGGCCGTTGGTGATGGGCTCTGCCGGGTGGGGCAGGGGTGGGCTTACCGGTCCGGCGGAGGGGGGGCCATATCCGATGGGTTTATCCTGGGCCAAGGTAGCGCGGCCAAAGTATTGCGCAACCGGGGTATTCGACAACGTCGGGTTGACAACCATCAGCCGGATCGGGGGGGCGGGTCGCGCGGCAGCAGGGTGGCGGCGGCGGCGACCGCCAGCGCCAGCCCGGCCAGCAGCCCCAGCAGCAGGGTGAAGCCGCCGGTGGCGCCGTAGAGCAGCGACACCAGCGGCACCGCGAGGCTTGACACCCCGAACGACAGCACGAATTTCAGCCCGAACGCGGTGCCGCGCCAGCGCGCCGGGCTGTAGCGGGCCAGCAGCACGTTTTCCGCCGGGATCCCCGCCATGTTGACGCTGACCGCCAGCAGCCCGACCAGCAGCAGCGCCGGGCCGCCGGCCACCGCCAGCCCGGCCAGCAGCGGGGCCTGGAGCAGCGCCGCCAGCAGGTAGACCCGGCGCGGCGGAAAGCGGTCGGCGAGGTGGCCGGCGCCGATCTGGCTCAGCCCGGCGACGAAATAGACCAGCGACACCGCCCCGGCGGCGGCCAGCAGGCCGTTCTCGCCCAGCCGCTCGGCGAACAGCTTGGGCAGCACCGGCGGCAGCGATTGGGCGATCAGCCCGGCCCCCAGCATGGTCGCCGACAGCACCAGCCCGGCCCGCAGCGCGTCGCCGCGCTCGGCCGGCGGTTCGGGCCGGCGGTCGACGCGGCGGTCGTGCAGGGTTCCTCGCGCCACCAGCACCAGGAACACCAGTCCGGTGGCGATCACCAGCAGGCCGGGGACGATGAAGGCGGCGCGCCAGCCCCATTCCGCCGTCAGCAGCCCGGCGGCGGCGGTGGCCAGCGCCGGCCCGACCCCGCCGAACACGCCGTTGAGC
>JBDLVO010000245.1:0-3647 GCA_039804805.1 Pseudomonadota bacterium | reverse complement strand
GAACTCGGGCGGCTCCCCATCGGGCGGCTCGTGATCGGGCGGCTCGCGGAAGAAGCGGCTGCCGCCGGGCGGCATCGGTGGGCGGCCGAACAGGCCGGTGGCCGGGCCGCCGGTCGGGCCGGGCCGGGTCGAGACCCGGATCTCGCGGCCGTTGAGCCCGGTCTCCAGGGTGGCGCGGACGAAGGCGGCGAAACCAAAGGTTTCCTCGTCGATCACCACCGGCTGCTCGCCCCAGCCGATGCGGAAGCGGGGAGTGTCGAGCCGGTGCAGGGTCGATTGGCGCAAGGCGGGGTCGGTCTGCTCGGCCAGGGCGACCAGGGCGGCGACTCGCTCGGCGGCGTTGCGGCCGCCGATCGCCTCCAGTACCTGTTGACGCTGGCTCTCGAACAGCACCACCGAGGCGGTGGCGGTCAGCAGCAGCGCCGACACCAGCACCAGCGCGGTCCGGCCCACCACGCTATCCGGCCAGGGACGGCGGAGCGCGCGGCGGAGCCGATTCATGCCCGTTCGACCTGGGCGGTGAACAGATAGCCGCCGCCGCGCACGGTCTTGATCAGTTGCGGGTCCTTGGCGTCGTCGCCGAGGCGGCGGCGCAGCCGGCTGACCTGGATGTCGATCGAGCGGTCGAACGGCGCGGCGGCGCGGCCACGGGCGTAATCGAGCAACTGGTCGCGCGACAGCACCCGGCGCGGATGTTCGACGAACACCTGGAGCAGCGAGAATTCGCCGGCCGACAGCCCGATCATCACCCCGTCGGGCGAATTCAGGTCGCGGGTGGCGAGGTCGAGCACCCAGCCGTCGAACCGCACCCGCGCCCCGGTCACCTTCGGGGCCGCGCTTTCCTCGGCCGTGCCCTGGGCCCGGCGCAGCACCGCCTTGATCCGGGCCAGCAATTCGCGCGGGTTGAACGGTTTGGCGACGTAATCGTCGGCGCCCATCTCCAGCCCGACGATGCGGTCGGTGTCCTCGCCCATCGCGGTCAGCATCACGATCGGCAGGGTGGGGCGGGTCTCGCGCAGGCGGCGGGTCAGCGCCAGCCCGTCCTCGCCCGGCAGCATCAGGTCGAGCACCACCAGATCGACCTTGCGCTCGTCGAGCAGGCGGGCCATCTCGGCGCCGTCGCGGGCGGTGGAGACGCGCAGACCGTGCTTGGCGAGAAAACGCGCCAGCAGGTCGCGGATTTCCTGGTCGTCATCGACCACGAGAATGTGGGGTCCGGGCTCCATCCTTCCCTTATAGCCGGTCGGGCCGCTCCCTGTCGGTTGGTTTCCGGTAACCGAAGGTAACAGAAGCGGCGGCGCTCAGCCCTCCGCCGGCAACACCGCCCAGTCCGGCTGGTGGGCGGTCAGGGTGGCCTCGCCGCAGGTCAGCCCGTGGCCGCCGCCGAGGCGGAACGCCTCCAGCCGGATCAGGGCGAGGCCGCGATCGCCCTGGCTTGAGCGCATCTCGCCGACCTCGGTTTCCCCCGCCACGATCGGCGTCCCCGAGGCCGGGGCCGGGCCGGCAATCGTCACCGGCAGCAGCCGCTTGCGGATCAGGCCGCGATAGCGGGTGCGGGCGGTCAGTTCCTGGCCCATGTAGCAGCCCTTGTCGAAATCGACCCCGTGCAGCTCGTCATGGCCGCATTCCAGCAGCAGCCCCTTGTCCACCTCGATGTCGCGGCTGCCGTCGGGCAGGCCGAGGCCGAGGCGGAAATGATCCCATTCGGCGAAGCCGGAAGGGGCGAACCCGGCCGCCGCCAGCGCCGCCGCGCCGTCCTCGGGCAGCAGCAGCCGCACCCCGGCGGCGGCGAGACGGGGATCGACCGCCGCCACGCCCCCGGCGAACGCCGCCTGCGCCCCGGCCTCCTCGGTCAGCCCCAGCGCCTCGGCCGCGCCGTCGCCCCAGGCGGCGAACACCGCCAGCGGCGCGGCCTCGATCGTCACCTTGGCGCGCAGCCGGTGCAGGGTCAGCTTGCGGGCCAGCTCGTCGCGTCGCGCCGCCTCGGAGTCGAGCCATACCCCTTCGGCGCCGTCATCGAACAGGAACAGGTCATGGAGGAACTTGCCCTGGGCGGTCAGCATCGCCGCGAACAGGGCGCGGTCGGGCGCCAGCCGGGTGACGTCGTTGCTGGTCAGCCCCTGGAGGAAGGACCGGCAATCCGCCCCGCCCAACGCCAGCACCGCCCGGTGATCGAGACGGGTGAACCACTTGTTCGTCATCTTTCCTCCACGGCCGGGCCGACGAAAAAAGCGAGGTCCGGAGCGCCGCTCCGGGCGGGTGCGGGCGGCAGCCCGCCGCTTCCACGGCAGAAGGGTGGAACAAAGCGGCCGGGATGACAAGCCCGTCGCCCCGGCCTATAAAGACTCCCCATGCATGTCACCCTGGTCGATGAGTCCGTCGCCTTCGACGGTTTGAGCCCCGCCACCCGCCCGCTCGGCGGGGCGGAGCGGGCTTTCGCGGCTCTGGCCGAGGCGCTGGCGCGGCGCGGCCACGATGTCGAGGCCTTCACCGCCACCCCCACCGCGCTGGAGGTCGCCGGGGTGCGCTGGCAGCCGCTCGGCGCACGCCGGCCGTCGCGCACCGACTGGCTGATCGCCTACCGCAAGCCCGCGCTGCTCGATTTCGTCGCCAGGGCCGGGCGGCGGGTGCTGTGGCTGACCGGCCCGGCGCGGCAGATGAACGTCGCCCCGGCCCGGGCCGCGCTCGACCGCCACGCCCCGTTCCTGCTGCTGATCGCCGAGGCCCAGGCCAGTTTCGACCGGCGCGGCCTGACCGCCGGGCTGCTGCCGATGGCGGTGAGCCCGCCTTATGCCGGCACCGAGCCGGCCCCGGCCCAACCGCCCTACGCCATCGCCACCACCCACCCGGCGCACGGGCTCGACACCCTGCTGACCCTGTGGCGCGAACGGATCCGCCCGGCCGCGCCCGAGGCCGAATTGTGGCTGTGTTCGGCGCTGCTGGCCCGGGCCGAGGCCGGCGGGGCGATCGATCCCGCGCTGCATCCGGTGGCGCAACAGGCGCTCGACGCCCGCGCCGACGGGGTGCGGATCGTCCGGCCCGAGGGCGATGTCGGCATGGCCCGCCTCTATGCCGGTGCCAGCGTCCATCTTTATCCCGGCCATCCCGACGAGATGGGGGCCTATACCCTGATCGACAGCCAGGCCTGCGGCTGCCCGGCGGTGGCCCGGCCGCTCGGCGCGGCGCCGGAGCGGATCGCCAACGGGGTCAGCGGCTATCTGGTCCCCGACGATGATTCCTTCGCCAACCTCGCCGCGCTGCTGCTGACCCATCCCGACACCCGCGCCCTGTTGGGGGCCGAGGCCCGCGCCCGCTTCCGCCGGCTCGACTGGGACAACGCCGCCGGGGCGCTGGAGGGATGGCTGCGATGACCCGGCTGCTCCAGGCGATGGCCGGGGCGCCGCAGGGGGGGGCCGAGGCCTTCTTCGAGCGGCTGGCCCCGGCACTGGCCCGGGCCGGGATCGAGCAGCATCTGGCGATCCGCCGCAATCCCGACCGCGCCGCCCGGTTGCGCGGCCAGGGCCTCGCCGTCAGCGAATTGCGCTTCGGCGGCCGGCTCGACTTCACCACCGGCTCCGGGCTGGCGCGGCTGGCCAAGGAGTTCCGGCCCGACGTGATCCTGGCCTGGATGAACCGCGCCGCCCGCT
>JBDLVO010000244.1:0-8815 GCA_039804805.1 Pseudomonadota bacterium | reverse complement strand
CCCGCACCATCGCCATCGGCACCAACGCGCCGATTCCCGCCGCCGCCGCCCTGCTGGCCCAGGCCCGCGCCGCCGCTCCGGTCGAGGTGATGATCATCGGTTCGCCCCGGCATTGGCCCTTCACCGATGGCGGCCGCGAATTGTTCGATTTCGCCGCCCAGGGCCGGCTCGATGCCTTCGTGCTCGGCGGCGGCGAGATCGACCGAACCGGCGCGATCAATCTGGTGCGCGTCGGCCCGGCCCGTCTTCCCGGCAGTTTCGGTTCGGCCTATCTCTATCCGCTGGTGCCGCGGATCGTGCTGTTCCGCGCCGAACACACCCCGCGCGTCCTGGTCGAGCGGGTCGAATTCGCCAGCGCCCGGGGCCGGCCCGCCGCCCTGGTGACCGGCAAGGCGGTGTTCGGCTTTGCCGAGGGGGGGTTCACCCTGGCCTCGGTTCATCCCGGCGAGACCGTTGACGGCGTCCGCGCCGCCACCGGTTTCGCGCTTGCGCCGGCCGGGGCGGTGCCGTCGACGCCGTTTCCCGACGCCGAGGAGATGGCCCTGCTGCATGGGCCGATCGCCGACCAGCTTCGCGCCGTCTATCCGCGGTTCGTCGCCCGTTTGCTCATGGGGGCGGGCAAAGCTGTCGGGCTTTCGCCCGAACCCAACCGGGGCGATGCCCCGGACCCCCTTCGCTTCTGAAAAAAAGGGAGGAGAAACGTGATGTCCGTTCCATCTTCCGCCGTGATCGAGGCCGATTTCGTGATCGTCGGCGGGGGGTCGGCCGGGTGTGTGCTGGCCAACCGCCTGTCGGCCGATGGACGGCACAAGGTGGTGCTGATCGAGGCGGGCGGCGCCGGGCGCCATCCCTCGTTTCACATTCCGGTCGGTTACGTCTGGAACCGCACCCATCCGCGCGGCAACTGGCTGTATCGGACCGAACCCGAGCCCGGTACCGGCAACCGGCGCCTGACCTGGCCGCGCGGCAAGGTCCTCGGGGGATGCTCGGCGATCAACGGCCTGCTCTACATGCGCGGTCAGGCCGAGGATTACGACGGGTGGCGGGCGCTGGGGCATGACGGCTGGGGCTGGTCGGATCTCCACCCCTATTTCCTCAAGGCCGAGAACCAGGCCCGGGGCGCCGATGCCCATCACGGCGTCGGCGGGCCGCTGGCGGTCGGCGACATCGCCGAGCCTTATCCGATCTCCCAGGCGATGATCGAGGCCGCCCGACAATGGGGGCTGCCCGCCAATGCCGATTTCAACGGGGCGGCTCAGACCGGCGCCGGCTGGTTCCAGGTCACCGTCCAGGGCTGGCGGCGCAGCAGCACGGCGGTCGCCTACCTCAATCCGGCGCGGCGCCGGCCGGCTCTCACCATCCTGACCCGCGCCCAGGCCGTCGGTCTGGTGTTCGAGGGCCGTCGCGCGGTGGGGGTGCGGGTTCGCCGCGAGGGGCGGGACGAGGTGATCCGGGCCGGACGCGAGGTGATCCTTTCCGCCGGGGCGGTCAATTCCCCGCATCTGCTGCTGCTGTCGGGTCTCGGTCCGGCCGCCGCCCTGCGCGAGCACGGGATCGCGGTGGTGGCCGATCTGCCCGGCGTCGGCGCCAATCTGCGCGACCATTACATCGTCGATCTGAAATACCGGGTCAAAAATGCCGTCACCGTCAACCAGCGCACGCGCGGCTGGCGGCTGGCCTGGGAGGCGGTCAAATACGCTTTCGCCCGTCGCGGTCTGCTGACGATGAGCGCCTCCCAGGTCTGCCTGTTCCTCGACAGCGGCCTGAGCGGCCCGAACCGGCCCGACCTCCAGTATCATTGCATGGCGGCCACGCTCGATCCCGCCACCAACGCGGTCGAACACGCCCCCGGCATCACCCTCGGCCCGTGCCAGCTCCGGCCCGAAAGCACCGGCACCATCGGCCTCAAATCGGCCGATCCGCTCCAGCCGCCCGCGATTCGGCCCAATTACCTGGCCAGCGCCCTCGACCGCGACGTGACGGTGCGCGGCCTGCGGATCGGCCGCGCCATCGCCCGCCAGCCGGCGCTGGCGCCGTTTCTGGTGTCCGAACTGCAACCGGGCGACGCGCTGCGCTCCGATCAAGACCTGCTCGATTTCGCCCGCCAGTGCGGCCGCACCCTCTATCATCCCGTCGGCACCTGCGCGCTCGGCCGCGTGGTCGATTCCCGGCTGCGGGTGATCGGGATCGATGGTCTGCGGGTGGTCGATGCCTCGATCATGCCGACCCTGGTTTCCGGCAACACCAACGCCCCGGTCATCGCCATCGCCGAACGCGCGGCCGATCTGATTCTCGGGCGGGGATGACGGGGCGCCGGTCCGGTTCAGCCGGGGCGGTGCAGCGCGATCGGGGTGCCGCCGAAATGGTGCCGCAACAGGTCGAGCAGGCGGTCGTGTCCGGCGATCACCTGCTCGTCCGAGGTCGCCGGGTTGCCCTGGACGATCAGGAACAGGTCGGTGGTCGCGGCGGTGACCTTGGTCTTTTCGACCTGCCGCACCTCGAGCCGGCACAACACCTCGTTCGCGTCGTCGATATAGGCATATTCCCCCGCCCGCACCGGCTCGGGCTGGAGGGCGCCGACCGGCTGGAAGCGTTCCGTGCCGGTGGTCAGGCGCAGCGACACGTCGCCCTCGATCCGCCCGAGGTCATGCGCGCCGAGCGCCAGTCCGGTTTCCAGGGAAACCGCGTTGTAGAGATCGACCAGCGGCAGGATGCGGGGAAGGTCGCCCCGTTTCTCGACGAAGCGGATCAGGGTTTCCGGGGCCGAGAACAATTTGCGGGTGGGGACGGCGAACGCCTTGTGCAGGGCGCGATAGCCGGCCAGCACCGGATCGGACGGGATCGTCTCGGCGGTCAGGCCGGCGCGGACCCGCCGCACCACCTGATCGACATGGGCGGCGATCGCGTCGGCATCGGCGCGGGTCTGGTCGAGCCCGGTCAGCAGGGAATAGGCGCCGGTCAGCCCCCGGCGGCGGAGCGCGGCGTCAAAGTGAAACCGGGTCGAGGCGGACCCCATCGGCGGACCCTTTTCCGCAAATCCGATTCTGCCGGCCGCCAACCGGACCCGGCCGGCGCGACCACCCGACGGCGGCGGCGTCCCTCGCCCCGCCGTCGGCGCGGTGGTCAGGTCAGGCGGCCATCATCATCGGCATCGGCATACCGTTCATCATCGGCATCGGCATGCCGTTCATCATCGGCATCATCATACCGTTCATCATCGGCATCGGCATACCGTTCATCATCGGCATCATCATGCCGTTCATCATCGGCATCGGCATGCCGCACATCATCGGCATCATGTCGGTCATTCGGGGAGCACAGGTCATCGTCGGCATGGCGCCCATCGCGGGCATCATCGCGGCACCGTTCATCATCGGCATGGTCCCGGTCATCGCCGGCATCGGCATCGCGGTCATCATCGTGGCTCTCCTCGGCAGGGGGCATCTTGTCGAAGCCCCGACGCGAAGAAGGGTGCGCCCGGGGGCAGGGGGAGACAATTCTCAAGTCCGGGGGGGCCTGTCTTCCCTCCGCTGCCACCTCCGCCCCCTCCGTGGAAAAAGATCCTAAAAACCAGTGATGATGTGGACAGTGACGGTTCCCGGGCCAGGAGCTGGCCGGAATCGCCGTGGGATTTCCTGTTCCTGGCGCGGCGCGGCCGAAATGAAAATTATATGTCTACTAGCTTGTAGATTTATCCGGCGGCGGGGCATAATCCGTCGGTGCGGCGGCAGCCTGAGAGAAGGAGGGGACGATGCCGATCAACCTCAAGACCCCGGTGGTGGAAAGCCGCGAGCAGCGGCTGGGGACCATCGTCGGCTGGGACGGGACGGCGTCGTCCCTGGCCGAGCAATCCGGCTATGCCCGGGGCTGCGGCGGCGGCAAGGGCTGCGGCCAGAAGGCGCGGCGCGTCTGCGAACTGGAGGGGCCGTTCACCCAGGGCTCGGTCTGCACCGAGATGATGGTCGAGAACCAGGCCGGGCACATCACCGACGCGGTGCTGATCCAGCACGCGCCGATTGGCTGCGGCGCTGGTCAGGTCTCCTACAACCTGCGTTTCCGCAACGGGCTGGCCGCCCGTCACAAGCCGGTGCGGAACATCCACATGATCTGCACCAACCTGACCGAGCGCGACATGGTGTTCGGCGGCATCGCCAAGCTGGAGCAATCGGTGCGCGACGCCTGGGCGCGCCATCATCCCAAGGCGATCTTCATCGGCACCTCCTGCCCGACCGGGATCATCGGCGACGATGTCGACGGCGTCGCCGCCGCGTTCGAGGCGGAACTCGGCATCCCGGTGATTGCGCTGCATTGCGAAGGCTTCAAGTCGAAGCACTGGAGCACCGGCTTCGACGCCGCCCAGCACGGCATCCTGCGCCAGATCGTCCGCCGCAATCCGGCGCGGCGGCAGGACGACCTGATCAACGTCATCAATCTGTGGGGCTCGGACGTGTTCTCGCCGATGCTGGCCCATCTCGGCCTGCGGGTGAATTACGTCGTCGACCTCGCCAGCGTCGAGGACCTCGCCCAGATGTCCGAGGCGGCGGCGACGGTGGGGTTCTGCTACACCCTGTCCTCCTATCTCGCCGCCGGGCTGGAACAGGAATTCGGCGTGCCCGAGGTCAAGGCGCCGATGCCCTATGGTCTGGCCGGCACCGATGCCTGGCTGCGCGAGATCGGCCGGGTTACCGGCCGGCTCGACCGGGCCGAGGCCTTCATCGCCGCCGAGCATGCCCGCATCGCTCCCCGTCTCGCCGCGTTGCGCGAGCTGCTGGCCGGGCGCAAGGGCTATGTCTCGACCGGCTCGGCCTACGCCCACGGCCTGATCTGCGTGCTGCGCGAACTGGGGGTCGAGGTCAACGGCTCGCTGGTGTTCCACCACGACCCGGTCTACGACAGCCAGGATCCGCGCCAGGACACGCTGTCGCACCTGATCGACACCTATGGCGACGTGCCGCATTTCAGCGTCGGCAACCGCCAGCAATACCAGTTCCACGCCCTGTTGCAGCGGGTGAAGCCCGACTTCATCCTGATCCGTCACAACGGCCTCGCCCCGCTGGCCTCGCGCCTCGGCATTCCGGCGATTCCGCTCGGCGACGAACACCATGCCGTCGGCTACCAGGGCATCCTCAACATCGGGGAATCGATCCTCGACATCCTGGCTCATCGCAAGTTCCACCGCGACCTCGCCGCCCATACCCGGCTGCCCTACCGGAAATGGTGGCTGGAGCAGAGCGATCCCTTCGCCCTGGCCCGTCCCGCCGAATAGACCGTCCCGCCGAATAGACCTTCCCGCCGAAAGATCCCGCCATGACCACCGACACGCCCCTGGAACGGACCAACTCGATCGAGCAGGTCCGCTACCCCTGTTCGATCGCGGCGATGCAATCGGTCGCGGCCATTCCCGGGGCGATCCCGATCACCCATTGCGGCCCCGGCTGCGCCGACAAGCAATTCGTCAACACCGCGATGTACAACGCCTGGCAGGGTGCCGGCTATGGTGGCGGCGCGGTGGTGCCCAGCACCAACGCCTCGGAGCGCGAGGTGGTGTTCGGCGGCGCCGATCGCCTGCGCGAGCTGATCGCCGCGTCGCAGAAGGTGCTCGACGCCGAGCTGTTCGTGGTGCTGACCGGCTGCATCCCCGATCTGGTCGGCGACGACGTCGCGTCGGTGGTGCGCGAATTCCGCCAGGCCGAGACCCCGGTCGCCTTCGCCGAGACCGGCGGCTTCAGGGGCAATAATTTCACCGGCCACGAGATCGTCGCCAAGGCGATCATCGACCAGATCGTCGGCCCCCAGGACGGTCCGCGCCAGCCGGGGCTGGTCAATGTCTGGTCGCTGCTGCCCTACCACAACCCGTTCTGGCGCGGCGACCTGGCGGAGATCAAACGGCTGCTGGAAGGGGCGGGGCTGACCGTCAACATCCTGTTCGGCCACCATTCGGGCGGGCTGGCCGAGTGGCGGCGGATCCCCGAGGCCCAGTTCAATCTGGTGCTGTCGCCCTGGCTCGGGCTCGAGATCGCCCGCCATCTCGAACGCCGGTACGGCCAGCCGTTCCTCCACGTCCCGCTGCTGCCGATCGGGGCCAAGGCCTCGGCCGAGCTGATCCGCGCCGTGGTGGCGTTCGCCGGTCTCGACCCGGCCCCGGCCGAGGCCTTCATCGCCGCCGAGGAATTCATCTATTACAAGTACCTGGAGGACTTCACCACCTTCTATGCCGAATATTGGTGGGGGCTGCCGGCCCGCTTCGCGGTGTTCGCCGACAGCGCCTACGCCCTGGCCCTGACCAGCTTCCTGGTCAACCAGCTCGGCCTGATTCCGGCGTTGCAGATCGTCACCGACAACCCGCCCGAGGAGCACCGCCCCGGTATCGCCGCCGCTTTCGCCGCGATCGCCGACGACGTCGCCGTCCCGGTGGCGTTCGAGGAGGACAGCTACCGCATCCACCAGACGGTGCGGGCCACCGATTTCGGCCACAAGCCGCCGATTCTGTTCGGCACCACCTGGGAACGCGACCTGGCCAAGGGGATGCGGTCGCCGATCGTCGAGGTGACCTTTCCCACCACCTACGAGGTGGTGCTGTCGCGTGCCCATGTCGGCTATCGCGGCGCGCTGACCCTGCTGGAGAAGATCTACTCGACCATCGTCAGCGCCTCGGCCTGACGGGCCGGCCGCCGCCCGCTCTTCGCTCAGAGATCGCGCAGGCGGGCCTTGTCGAGCATCCGGCCGCTGTAGGATTTGACGGTGTAGAGCGCGGCGGCGGGGTTGTGGCCGAGCACCCGGTCCTTGACCACCAGGGTGGTGACCGGCGCCTCGGAATGGCGGGTGAACAGGGCGTCATGGCCGACGCACAGCCCCATGATGACGTTGAGGCCGGTGCCTTCGCGATTCAGCAGCCGGGCCTGGAGCACCGGATTGCAGCAGGCCTCGAACCCGCCGCTCTTGATCTTCAGCCCGTCATCGATGCCGATCTCGCTCTTGTCGATCGAGCCGGCCTTGCACAAAGCGGCGACGGTGTCGAACCCGGCGAGGCGGAGGATCTTGACCAGCACCCGGGTTTCCTCGATCAGGCCGAGGCAGGTGGCGATGCCGATCCGGCTGGCGCCGATCCGCCGGGCGAAGGCGACGGTCTCCTCGACCCGATTGAGCTTGCCGTAATACAATCCCTCGACCTCGGCGGCGGCGCGGGCCAGGGTGGAATCGGCGCTGTCGCCGCCATAGAGCGCGACCAGTTCGGCCCGCTCCCCGGCGTCGAGCGCGGTGGTCGGGCAGAAGCCGGGATAGCGTTTGTCATGGCGGTAGCAATGAAGCTGGCCGCAATCGGAACAGGACGAGGATTCGGTTTTGGTCATCGGGGCACCCGTCATTGGCACAAGGCGGTGATCATAGCCAGGGCGGCGCGGATGGGGCCACAAAAAAGAATATAGCTAGTAGATTGATGCGGTGGTAGGCTTCGTTCCCCCGTCACGGAACGAATGCGATGGCCGACCTCTCTTCCCCCCGCTTCCTCAAGATCGACACCCTGCGCTATCTCGGGCTCGACGCGCCGCCGCGCCATGTGCTCGACCCGCTGACCATCGGGGTGGTGCCGCGCGCCTTCCTGCCCCAGGTCGAGGATCTGTCGCGCGACTGGGTCGCCAGCGTCGGGGTGCCGGCGCTGAAATTGCTGCGCGAGCGCCGGGGCGCCGCCGGCTGCCGCGCGTTCTGCGCGGTCGGCACCGGCACCGGGCTCGACGCCCTGGCGGCGGCGGAGATCCTGGGCGCGACCACGCTCGGCCTGACCGATCTGTTCCCCGAGGTGGTGGCGACCGCCGCCGCCAACCTGCGCGACAATCTGCGGCCGGGGCACGCGGCCGAGATCCTGGGCGGCGCCGGCGACCTGTTGACGCCGCTGCGGGACCAGGGGGTCCGCTTCGACCTGATCTACGAGAATCTGCCCAATCTGCCGCTGGCCGACGACCGTCATCTCGAGCGCGACCGCACCAGCGGCTCGTTCGTCGCGGCGCGGGCCGAGGCGGTGCCGGCGGTGGCGGAGGATTGGCTGCTGGCGCTGCATTACCTGCTGCTGGAGCAGGCGCGCGACCTGCTGGCGCCCGGCGGGGCGGTGGTCGCCACCCTGGGGGCGCGGGTGCCGCTGCGGGTGCTGGAGGATCTGGTGCGGGCGGCCGGGTTCCGGCCCGACATGCTGAGCTTCGGCTGGAAGACCCAGGGCGAGGCGGAAGCGGTGATCGGCGCCTATGCCGGGTGGGAGGCGCGGGGACGGGGGCCGTTCGTGTTCTATCCCGCCCAGCGGCTGGCGGCGGCCTTCGCCGGACGCGATCCCGCCGCCGCGGCACTTGCCGCCGCGACGATCGAGGCCGAACTGGCGCCCTGGCGCCTCGACGCGCGGGCGGCGCTGGCCGCGCTGGGCCGGGGCGAGACGATCGGCCATGCGGTGGCGGTGCTCCAGGCCAGCCCGGAGACGGCGGCATGAGCGCGACCGTTCCGGCACCGATCCTGGTCGCCCTGCTCGCCGCCCTGCGCCGCCAACTGGCGGCGGGGGCCGGGCGCGCCGATGGGGTGGGGGAAGAGATCGGCCGTCTGCTGGCCGCGCTCGACCGCCTGCCCGCCGCGCCCCGGATTGCCGCCGCCCCCGGTCACCCGGTGCGGGCGCACCTGCCGGCGGCCTTGGTGCCGCTGCGCCGCACCACGCCCGATCTGGCCGCGCTGCTGGCCGGGCATGGCGAGGCCTTGCCCTGGCGTTACGGCTATGCCCCGCGCGCCGACGCGCCGGGGCTGGAGACGGCGATGGGCTGGGCCGAACTGGTCGGGCCGGCGG
>JBDLVO010000243.1:0-4130 GCA_039804805.1 Pseudomonadota bacterium | reverse complement strand
GCGGCAAGGCTGCGCAGCATCGGATCGACCGAGGGACGGCAGAAATTCTCCGGCGGGTTCTTGTTGAGGCGGATCAGCTTCTCCGAGCCTTTTGCCTCGACCACCATATGGAAATCGCCGGGCGCGATGTAAACCCGACCTGAACGGACAGGCTCGCCATCCTGGCCCTCGCGCGCCTCCCAGCCCGACAGGCGGGAGACATGTTCGGCCAGGATGGTGGTGAAGGTCGCCGGCATGTGCTGGGTGATCAGGATCGGCTGCGCCACCGTGCCGGCCCGCATCGTCCCGAGCAGGGTGAACAGCGCCTGCGGCCCACCGGTCGAGGACCCGATCGCGATCACGTCGAACGCCTCGGTCGGACCGGGCACCGGGCGCAGCGTCAGCACCGGCGCCGGATGCGGCGCCAGGGTCGAGCGGAACGGGGCGGGGGCGGTGGAGCCGGCGGGACGGGCCGCCGGCGCGGCGGTCGGGGCGGCGGGGCGCGGCGGGCGCTTGGGATCGCGGCGGCGGGCCTGGCCCAGGGCGCGGATCTTGGCCAGCAACTCGGTGCGGAAATCGGCGCCGCCGGCCAGTTCGCGGGTGGCGGTCGGCTTCGGGATGTAATCGGCGGCACCGGCTTCCATCGCCCGCATCGACACGTCCGCCCCCTTCAGGGTCAGGGTCGATTGCATGATGATGCGCAAGCCGGGATCGGCCTTCAGCAGCTTGGGCAGCGCGGTCAGGCCGTCCATCACCGGCATCTCGATATCGAGCAGCACCACGTCGACCGCCACCCGCTCGAGGGTGTTGAGCGCCATCTGGCCGTTGCCGACCGAGGCGACGATCTCGATGTCGCGCTCGGGTTCGAGGATACGGGTGACGAGACCGCGCACCACGGCGGAATCATCGACCAGCATGAGCCGGATCGGATCGGCGACGGCGGGGGCGGTGGGAGGGGATGGCGGCATCTGCGCTGGAATCCGGCCGGCCTAGAGCAAGCCGACCTGGGAGAACTTCGCCTGTAGGATCTCGCTATCGAACGGTTTCATGATGTATTCGTTGGCCCCGGCGGTGATCGCTTCCTGGATATGCTCGATGTCGTTCTCGGTGGTGCAGAACACTACCACCGGATGGTCGCCCCCCGGTAGCCTCCGCATCTCCCGCAGGAAATCGATCCCATTCATCACCGGCATGTTCCAATCGAGCAACACCGCGTCGGGCATCGCCCGCTTGCAGGCCTCCAGCGCCGTCAAGCCGTCCTCGGCTTCCTCGGTGGTGAAATTGAGCTCCTGAAGAATCTTCCGGGCCACCATGCGGATGACCTTGGAATCATCGACGATCAGACAGGACTTCATGCCCAAGGTTCCCTCCGCTGGCGGCCACGAAGCGACCCGGAGGCAACGGTGCCGGGGGGATCGTCCGTGCGCTCGGTCCGAGCCGGCGCCGCCGGCCTATTCGTTGCGGGTAAAGTCCAGCAGCTTGCCGACATCGAGGACCACCAGCAGCTTGTCCTCGAGGCGATAGATCCCGATCGAGAATTCGCGCCAGTGCATGTCGAGGGTCGGAGGGTTACGTTCGAACTTGGCGGCGGGCAGCGACAACACCTCGCCGACCGAATCGACCATCAGCGAATAAAGCTCGCCGCCCATGTCGACCACCACGCTCATCCCCTTCTTGTCCTCGGCGCGCCGGGGCAGGCCGAGACGGAGACGGACGTCGATCGCGGTGACGATGCGGCCACGCAGGTTGAGGCTGCCGGCGATCTCGCGCGGGGCAAGCGGAATGCGGGTGATCTTCTGCGGTCCCAGCACATCCTGCACCGTCAGCACCGGAATGCCGAACAATTGCCCCTCGATGAACATGGTGACGAAATCCTGGGTCTCGGGGGCGACGAGATCCTGGGACGGGCGTTTGCCGACGGGGACTATCTGCTGGTTCATGCGGCACCTCTGGCAGCGGCGATGGTCGAGGCCAGGGACTGCAACAGGGCGTCACGATCGAATTTCGCGATGTAATCGTTGAACCCGACCTCGCGTCCCCGCTCGAAATCCTTTTCGGTGGCGTGCGATGACAGCGCCACCAGCGGCACCTGGGCCCAACGCGGGTCGGACCGCACCGCGTCGGCGAACTCGAACCCGTTCATGCCCGGCATTTCGATGTCGCTGATGATGGCATCGAATTCGTTGCCCTGCTCGCGGAGCGCCAGGGCCCGGTCGGCCCCCTCGACCGCGATCACCTCGTAGCCGGCCACCGACAACAGCGGGGTCAGCAGATTGCGGAAGAAGGGCGAGTCGTCGACCAGCAGGATCCGGGGCGAATGGGTCTCGCCCGCGCCGAATTCCTTGTCGTTGCGGCCGAACCAGTCGCCGAAGGCCTGCGGCAGGAAATAACCGGCGTCGATGATGGTGGTGGCCTTGCCGGCGATCACCGCCGTGCCGACGATGCCGGGCGACCCGGCCGACAGCTCGACCTTGAGCCGGTCCTCGACGATGTCGACGATCTCGTCGACCACCAGCCCCATGGTGTGCTCGCGGTCGGAGAACACCAGCACCGGCTGGCGGCCGTCCTCGCGGAAATTGGTGGTCGAGTCGATCGCCACCAGCGGCATCAACTGGCCGCGATACTGCACCATCGGCTTGCCGTGGCTGTGCTCGATCTCCTTGACGTCGATCTCCTCGAGCCGGGCGACCAGGGCCAGCGGCACCGCCTTGAGATCGTCGCCGCTGGCGCGGAACACCAGCAGCGAGGTCTTCGAGTCGCCATGGGCCTCGCGCGGCAACTGGGCCTCGGCCGCCTGAGCCCCGGCCATCATCCCGGTCTCGCCGGTGGCGCCGCCGGCGATGCCGTTGGGATCGAGGATCATGATCACCGAGCCGTCGCCGAGGATGGTGTTGCCGGAGAACATGGTGATGTTGCGCAGGATCGGCGCCACCGGCTTGACCACGATTTCCTCGGTGTCGAACACCCGGTCGACGATGATGCCGAAGGTGTAGGTGCCGACCTGGGTGACGACGATGAAGGTTTCCTGGCGTTCCTCGGTGTCGTCGGAAAGGCAGAGCAGCCGCTTGAGCGAGACCAGCGGCAGCAGGCGGTCGCGCAGGCGCAGCACCGGCGCGTTGTTGATCATCTCGATGCCGTGCTCGGAATTGGCGGTGACCCGCACCAGTTCGAGCACGCTGATCTGCGGGATCGCGAAGCGCTCGGTGGCGCATTCGACGATCAGGGCGGAGACGATCGCCAGGGTCAGCGGGATCTTGATGACGAAGGTCGAGCCCTTGCCGGGCTGGCTCTTCAGCTCGACCGTGCCGCCGATCCGCTCGATATTGGTGCGGACCACGTCCATGCCGACGCCACGGCCGGAGACGCTGGTGACCTTTTCGGCGGTCGAGAAGCCGGCGCGGAAGATGTACTGGTAGATCTGCTGCGGCGTCATCGTCTCCAGTTCGGACTCGGTCGCGAGTCCGTTGGCGATCGCCTTCTGCTTGATCCGGTCGAGATTGAGGCCGCGCCCGTCGTCGGAAATCTCGATGATGATGTGGCCGCCTTCGTGGAAGGCGTTGAGCACGATCTTGCCGACCTCGGACTTGCCGGCCTTTTTGCGCTCCTCCGGCCCCTCCAGCCCGTGATCGGCGGAGTTGCGGACCATGTGGGTCAGCGGATCCTTGATCAGCTCCAGCACCTGCCGGTCGAGTTCGGTCTCGGCGCCCAGCATCTGGAGATCGATCTTCTTGTTCATTTCGACCGCGAGGTCGCGGACGATGCGCGGCAGCTTGGCCCAGGCATTGCCGATCGGCTGCATCCGCGTCTTCATCACCCCTTCCTGAAGGTCGGTGGTGATGTGCGACAGCCGCTGCAGCGGGGTGGCGAATTCGCTGTCGTCCTTGCCGCGCACCATCTGCAACAACTGATTGCGGGTCAGCACCAGCTCGGACACCAGGGTCATCAGGTTTTCGAGCAGATCGACGTTGACCCGGATGGTCTGGGCGGCGACGGCGGATTCCTTGGCCTCGCCGACGGCGACCGCGCCGGCGGGCGGCGCGGCGGCGGGAGCGGCGGCGGTCGGGGCGGGCAGATTGGCGGGGGCGGCGGCCGGGGCCGGCTCGGGCTCGTGAACCGGGGCGGGCGCCGGGGCCGGCTCGCTGGCCGCCGGG
>JBDLVO010000242.1:0-13998 GCA_039804805.1 Pseudomonadota bacterium | reverse complement strand
AAAGCGGGGTGCGCGGCCGCGAGGGCGCGATCGACCCCAACGACGCCACCCGCCGCCAGCAGATCGAACGGGCGGTGATCCGGCTCTACACCGACCAGTACATCGCGGCCTGGGATCAACTGCTCGGCGATCTTGACCTGGTGCCGCCGCAGCAGCGGGACGGCGCGATCGGCGGCTTTGCGGTCGTCACCTCGGAAACCGGCCCGGTGATGCGCCTGCTCGGCGCGGTGGCGCCGCTGCTGGCGGTGGCCCCCGCCGCCTCGGCCGGCGACGACGACGCGCTGTCCGGCGCGGCGATCGACCGCCATTTCGAGGATCTGCGCACCTATGTCGCCAACGGCGACCTGCTGGCCAACCTCAAAACCCTGGGCCGGGTACAGACCCAGATCGAGCAGATGACGCTGTCGGGCGCGCCCCCCAGCGCCTCGGCCACCGCCGCACACGAACTGGCGGGGACGGTTGCCGCCGCCCCCGAACCGGCCCACCGCTGGCTGACCAGCCTGGCCAGCCGGGGCCAGGCGATGCAGAGCGCCACCCAGCGCGAACAGGCGGCGGCCGCCTTCTCCGGCGGCAGCGATTCGCCCCAGGCCCAGTGCCAGCGGGTCACGGCCCTGTTCCCGTTCCGACCCGGCGTCGGACGCGAGGCCGGCCTGGAGGATTTCGCGGCCCTGTTCGGCCGGGACGGCGGACTCGACGGCTTCTTCACCCGCCAGATCCGCCCGTTCGTCGCCACCGGTCCCGGGCCGTGGCGGGCCCATCCCGTCGGCGATGTCGCGGCACCACTCGACGACACCGCCGCCCAGGCGTTCGAGCGAGCGGCGGAGATCCGCGACGCCTTCTTCGCCGGCGGAACCAGCCCCCAGATCCGTTTCGCCCTGCGCCCGATCGGATTCAGCGCCGGCACCCAGCGGGTCACGATCGATTTCCACGGACTGCGCCGGAGCTTCACCGCCGGCGAGAGCGCTTCCGCCGAGCCGTTCACCTGGCCCGGCCTAGCCGGGCGGGAAAGTGTGCGGATCGAATTCGACCCCCCGGGCGACGGCCCCGCGCTGGAGCAGACCGGCAATTGGGCGCTGTTCCGCCTGCTGCATTCGGCCCGGGTCCAACCCGGCGACGGGCCGCGAAGCCAGCGCGTGACCTTCACCCAGGGGGCGCGCCAGGTCACCTTCGCCCTCAGCACCGACACGATGCATTCGCCGTTCCGCCCCGGCCTGCTCGACGGGTTCGCCTGCCCGAGCCTGCGGCGATGAACGGGCTCGAGCCCACCCATCCCGGCTTCGACGGCAAGCTGCCCAGCCGGGGGGATTTCGTCGCCCACGGGCTGCCGCATCGCTTCCTCGCCCCCTGGCGGGACTGGGCCGACCGGGTTCTTGCCGCCAGTCAGGCCGAACTGGGCACGGATTGGCTGAAGCTGTGGCTGGTCGCCCCGGTCTGGCGGTTCGCCTGCGCCCCGGGGGTGGCCGGCCCGGCCGCGCTCGCCGGGTTGCTGCTGCCCAGCGTCGATCGGGTCGGCCGTTATTATCCGCTGACGGTGGCGGCGCTGTTTCCCACCCTGACCGGACCGCCCGCCCCGCCCGCCTGCGATTCCTGGCTCGACCGGATCGAACCGCTCGCGATCGCGGCGGTGACCGAGGCTCACTCCCCCGAGGCGCTGGCCGACGCTTTGGCCCGAAACGATGTCGTGACGCCCGTCCCCGGCACCACCGACGGCCCCGCCTCGGTCTGGTGGCGCGCGCCCCTGCCGCCGCCGGCCGAGCGGCTGGTCTTTGCCGGCCTGCCGGACCCGGCCACCTTCACCGCGATGATCGGCGGGCGCGACCGGCCGCCGTTGCGGCACCAGATCCCGCCGTTTTCTTCTCCTGTCGCGACCGAACCCGGGGGACCACATGACCGAACTTGATCCCGCAGCCCTGATCGCCAGATTGTCGCCGACCTGCCGCCGCAGCCTCGAACAGGCCAGCCAGCGTTGTATTGACCGCACCCATTACAATGTCGAGATCGAGCATTGGCTGCTCGAAATGATCGCCCCCGCCGACGGCGACGCCGCGGCGATCCTGCGCCATTTCGAGATCGAGTCCGGCCGGGTCGCCGCCGACCTGCAGACCCAGCTTGAAAAGGTGCAGACCGGCAACACCCGCGATCCCCGTCTGTCGCCCGAACTGATCCGCCTGCTGCGCGAAGGCTGGATGCTGGCCTCGGTACGGTTCGGCCAGCCCCGAATCCGCTCCGGCCACCTGATCGCCGCCTTGCTGAGCGAGCCCTCCCTCGCCCGACATGCCCGCGAGATGTCGCCCGAACTGGCACGGATCTCGGCCGAGACCCTGCTGCGCGACCTTGACACCATCACCGGCGGGAATGGCGAAAACGACGAGGCGCGGCAGGCGAGAGCGGTGGCGCCGGCCAGCCCCCCGACCAGCCTCCACCCCGCCCTCGACCAGTTCACCGTCGATCTGACCGCACGGGCCCGCGCCGGCGCGATCGATCCGGTGCTGGGACGCGATCCGGAAATCCGCCAATTGATCGATGTCCTGATGCGACGACGCCAGAACAACCCGATCCTGACCGGCGAGGCCGGGGTCGGCAAGACCGCCGTGGTCGAAGGCTTCGCCCGCCGCATCGCCGCCGGCGACGTGCCGCCCGCTCTGCGCGGGGTGGTGTTGCGCTGCCTCGATCTCGGCCTGCTTCAGGCCGGGGCCGGGGTCAAGGGCGAGTTCGAGAACCGGCTGCGCGGGGTGATCGACGAGGTCAAGGCCTCGGCGGAACCGATCATCATGTTCATCGACGAAGCCCACACCCTGATCGGCGCCGGCGGTGCGGCCGGACAAAACGACGCCGCCAACCTGCTCAAACCGGCGCTGGCCCGGGGCGAGATGCGCACCGTCGCCGCCACCACCTGGGCCGAATACAAGAAATATTTCGAACGCGACCCGGCCTTGACCCGCCGCTTCCAGGTGATCAAGGTCGAAGAGCCGGACGAGGCGACCGCGATCGAGATGATGAACGGGCTGGTCCCCACCCTCGAACGCCACCACAAGGTCCGGATCCTGTTGGAAGGGGTGGCCGAGGCGGTACGGCTGTCGCGGCGTTACATCCCCGCACGCCAGTTGCCCGACAAGGCGGTCAGCCTGCTCGACACCGCCTGCGCCCGGGTGGCGATCAGCCAGAACGCCACCCCGGCCGCGATCGAGGATCTGCGCCGCCAGATCGAATCCTGCATCAACCGCAGCGTGATCCTGGAACGGGAGCAGGCGATCGGGCTCGAATGCGCCGCCGCCCTTGCCGACCAGGCGGCACGGCGCGCCCGGCTCCAGGACGAACTCGACGCGCTCGACCGGCGCTGGCGGCGCGAGCGGGATCTGGTCGGCCAGATCCGCGCCCTGCAGGACCAACTGAGCGCGCCGGAGGCTGCGGCCGGCACCAATCCTGTCCCGCCGGAGGAACGGCAGGCGGCCCAGGCCGAACTGGCGCGCTGCGACGCCGACTTGCGCGCCCTTCAGGGCGAGACGCCGTTGGTCAAAGTCACCGTCGATGCCCAGGCGGTGGCCGAGGTGGTGGCCAACTGGACCGGCATCCCGGTCGGCCGGATGCTCGGCGACGAGATCCGCACCGTGCTGGCACTGCGCGAGCGGTTGGAGGAACGGGTGATCGGCCAGCCGCATGCGCTCGAGGCGATCGCCGAGACGATGCGGGTGTCACGCGCCGGCATGACCGATCCGCGCAAGCCGATCGGGGTGTTCCTGATGGTCGGCACCAGCGGCACCGGCAAGACCGAGACCGCGCTGGCCCTGGCCGAACTGCTGTATGGCGGGGAGCAGAACCTCACCGTAATCAACATGTCGGAGTTCAAGGAGGAACACAAAGTGTCGATGCTGGTCGGTTCGCCGCCCGGCTATGTCGGCTATGGCGAAGGCGGGGTCCTGACCGAGGCGGTCCGCCGCCGCCCCTATGGCGTGATCCTGCTCGACGAGATGGAGAAGGCCCATCCGGGGGTACAGGACGTTTTCTACCAGGTGTTCGACAAGGGCATGCTGCGCGACGGCGAAGGGCGCGACATCGATTTCCGCAACACCGTCATCATCATGACCTCGAATGCCGCCAGTGAACGGATCGCCCGACTGTGCGCCGATCCCGCCACCCGGCCCGACCCGGCCGGGCTGGCCGAGGCGCTGCGTCCCGACCTGCTGCGGATCTTCAAGCCGGCGTTCCTCGGCCGCGTCACCACCGTGCCTTATTTCCCGCTCGCCCCCGAAGTGATCCGCCGGATCGTCGAACTGCAGCTCGAACGGATCCGGCGCCGCTTCGCCGACAGCTACCGCGCCCCGTTCTCCTGGTCCCCCGACCTGGTCGAAACCATCGCCCGGCGCTGCACCGAGGTCGAAAGCGGCGCCCGCAACATCGAGCACATCCTCGGCCGCACCCTGCTGCCCGAGCTGGCGATCCGGCTGCTGGGCCGCCGCGCTGCGGGTGCCGAGGTAACCCGGGTCGAGGTCGGCCTCGATCCGGCGGGCGGGTTCTCCTATCAGATCGAATGACCATTGGGATCCGGTCCGGCCGGTCAACGGTCGTCCCCCTGTCGTTGCCGTCGAGGAGCGCCGCCCCATGGATGACGTTGCCCTGATCGAAGAGCCAACCACCGGCCGCGCCCTGGCCCTGACCGGGGCGGGCCCCTGGGTCCTCGGTCGCAGCCTGACCGCCGACATGATGTTCGACGATCCCGGCTGTTCCCGCCATCAGGCCCGCCTGTACCGGGACGGCGAGGATTATTGGCTGGAACCGCTGTCGAAAGGCACCCCCACCGGCGTCAACGGCCGCTCCTGCTCCCGGCCGCGCCGTCTGAAAGACGGCGATCGTGTCAGTTTCGCCTCGGTGCTCCTACGCTTCGGGCTAGGGAGGACGGACGACGCGCTGACCACCATTACGCCATCGCGCCGCGATGTCGCCCCGGCCGACGGGCCGCGGCGGATCCGGCTCGACCGGACGGTGACGCTGGGGCGGGCGGTGAACGGGCCGGACGACATCGCCCTACCCCACCCCAGCGTGTCGCGCCGCCATCTCGAGATCGCCCCGACCGCCAGCGGCCATCAGGTGCGTGACCTCAGCAGCACCAACGGGACCTTCGTCAACGGCGACGCCCTGACCACCCCACGGACCCTGCGACCAGGTGACCGGATCGATGTGGGTCCCTTCAGCTTCGTCTATGACGGAACCCAGCTCGAAGGCCGCTCCCGCCGCGGCAACGTCGATCTGCAGGCCCATGGCCTATGCGTCGAGGTAGCGGACCGTCCCTCCGGACGGACGGTGCGCCTGCTCGACCGGGTGGATGTCGCCGTCGGGCCGTGCGAACTGGTCTGCATCATCGGCGCCAGCGGGTCGGGCAAATCGACCCTGATGAACCTGCTGTCGGCGCGCGCCCCCGCCAGTGCCGGGCGGGTCAACCTCAACGGGCTCGACCTTCACGCCAATTTCGACGCCCTCAAACAGGACATCTCATTTGTCCCGCAGAGCGACATCCTGCATGAATCCCTGACCCTGCGCGAGGCGCTCGGCTATGCCGCGGAACTGCGCCTGCCGCCCGATCTCGGACCGGAGGCCCGGGCGGAGATTGTCGAGCAGGCCGCCGCCAGCGTCGATCTCGCCCCCCGCCTCGACATGAAGATCACCAGCCTGAGCGGAGGCCAGAAGAAACGAGCCAGCCTCGCCTGCGAGATCCTCAACAACCCGAGCCTGCTGTTCCTTGACGAGGTAACCAGCGGACTGGACGAAAGCACCGACCGCGAGGTGATGCACTTGCTGCGCAGCCTGGCCGACAGCGGGATGACGATCGTCTGCGTCACCCACACCCTGGTCAACATCGAGGAATTCTGCGACCGGGTGGTGGTGCTCGCCCCGGGCGGTCTGCTGGCGTTTGATGGTGCTCCCCACGCCGCGCTGGATTTCTTCGAGGTGGCGCGGCTGGGCCAGGTGTTCGAGCGGCTGGAGAGCGAAGGCGGTTCCGCCTGCCGCGCCCGCTTCGAGCGTGATCGCCGCAGCCAACCTCCCCCCCCACCACCGGGCACGCCGTTGCGCGCCTCCAGCCCCTTTGAACATTGCCGAATCGCGATGCACCAGCTCGGTATCCTGATCAGACGTGGCACACGCCTGCTGTTGGCCGACCAGCGGGGCCTGACGATGGCCGCCTGTCAGAGCATGACCATCGGCACGCTGGTCGGCTGGTCTTTCGCTGATTTCGGCGCGGATTACCAACAGACCGCCTCGGTTTCCGCTCTGGTCATGCTGCTCGGTCTGTCGGCATTGTGGCTCGGTTGCAATAGCGCCTCGAAGGACATCGTGGGGGAATTGGCAATCTATCGCCGTGAACGGGATGTCAATCTTTCAACCACGGCCTATATCCTGTCGAAATTGGTGGTGACGGGCTCCTTCACCTTGATCCAGACGACGGTCATGCTTCTACTCGCGGGACTGTTCGCGGAACGAATGCCAGGAAGCATCGTTGCTCTGGCTCCGGTACTCTGGCTGGCGGGATTGGTTGGGACCTCGCTCGGATTGATGATCTCGGCCGTCAGCAACAGCCGCGACCAGGCCAACACCCTGGTTCCGCTGGCGCTGGTCCCCCAGTTCATCCTGTCCGGAGCGATGGTCCCGCATCCCCCGGCCTGGATCGATCTGCTGTCGAAGGTGATGATTAGCGGACGCTGGATTACGGAGACCCTGATTTCGGTCGCCGACCGGATCGACGGGCCTTTGCGTCAGTTCGACCTCGCCGCTCTGTCCTCTCTCATCCAAAACAGGCGTATATTGGAAACAACCGCCGTCGCCATGGTGGCTCGAACGTGTGAACCTATCTGGCTAGGATTGGGGATACTGACTGTTCACACCTTCGTTTTCTTCACAGGAGCTTTCTTGATCGTTCTTTTTCGCTATAGCAGAAGGATCCATTCGCGTCAGGTTGGCAAGGACAATTATTCTTGAGCCGATCGTGCGCCCCCGAGTGGGGTCATACCGGCCGTCCTATGAAATGACTTCTTTGATCCATGGGCGGCAATGGGACCAGTGTGATGTTGGCGGGAACCATCACAGCGTGGTCGTCGCGGGTGCGAGAGTGCTGGCGAACTCGGTGAGGAACAGGCTCATGGTGACAGCGGACACCATTGGCAGGACGAGGGCGAACTCGGCTCCGGTAGCGGGTTCAACGGCAGCGAAAATGTAGGTCCAATCGAAGCGCTGATCGCACAAGCCCGGTGGTCTTTGCCCCTTCACCCGCCAACGATGGCATGTGCGTCCCTTCTGGCCGAGGCGGGCTTCATCCTGGAGATAATCGCGGAGGCGGCGGCAGCCGTTGCGCCCTCCGGCGCGCATCGGACCGTCGCGCCAATGGTTGAGTCCGGCCATAAAAAAACGTATGCTCGTTTTTACAACCTTCGCGGCGGAACCCAAACACCGGCGCAGGCGAAAAATGGAGGGCAACGACCCTTCGCCAGGGAGTGAAGATACCGATGTCCCGTGATCCATCGATTGCGCCGGATGGACGTCCCGTGCTCGAAATCCGCGACGTTTCCCTTGGCTTCGGGGGCGTGCGGGCACTGACCGGGGTCAGCTTTTCGGTCGCCAGGGGGGAACTGTTTTCGATCATCGGCCCGAACGGGGCCGGCAAGACCTCGATGCTGAACTGTATCTCGGGGCGCTATCGGCCGTCCTCGGGCCAGATCCTGCTGGACGGCCGCGACGTGACGGCCCTGCCGCCCAACCGGCGGGCGCCGCTGGGGCTGGGGCGGACGTTCCAGAATCTGGCCCTGTTCGGGCATATGAGCGTGCTCGACAACATCATGGTCGGCCGCCACCACCTGCTGCGGAACAACGCCCTGACCGGGGCGCTGTACTGGCTGGGGGCGGGGCGCGAGGAACTCCGGCACCGCCGCGTGGTCGAGGAAATCATCGACTTCCTGGAGATCGCCCACATCCGCAAGGCGCCGGCCGGCACCCTGTCCTATGGCCTGCGCAAGCGGGTGGAGTTGGCCCGGGCGATGGCGGTCGAACCCAAGGTCATCCTGCTCGATGAGCCGATGGCGGGCATGAACCTCGAAGAGAAGGAGGACATGGCCCGCTTCATCGTCGATCTCAACGAGGAATGGGGGATGACGGTGGTGATGATCGAACACGACATGGGGGTGGTGATGGACATCTCCCACCGGGTGATGGTGCTCGAATTCGGCCGCAAGATCGCCGAGGGCCTGCCCCACGAGGTGATGGAGGACGACCGGGTCAAGGTCGCCTATCTCGGCATCGACCAAGACGAACAGGTGGCGTGATGAGCGAGATGATCGACCCCTCCCGCCACGACACCTTCGCCAAGGCGCTGATGCACAACGCCGCCCACTGGCCCAACGTGATCGCCATGCGCGAAAAGGCGTTCGGCATCTGGAACAGCGTCACCTGGGCCGAGTATCTGCGTCAGGTCCGCCTGCTCAGCCTCGGCCTGATCCAGTTGGGGGTCGGGCGCGGCGCGGTGGTGGCGATTCTCGGCAAGAACCGGCCCGCGAGCATCTGGAGCGAGGTGGCCGCCCAGGCGCTGGGGGCGATGTCGCTCGGCATCTATCACGATTCGATGAGCGCCGAGGTCGCCTATCTGCTGTCCTACACCGAGGCCGCGGTGGTGATGGCCGAGGACGAGGAACAGGTCGACAAGCTGCTGGAGATCGCCGGCGACCTGCCCGCCCTGCGCCACATCGTCTATTTCGACCCGCGCGGGATGCGCAAGCACAGCGACCCCCGGCTGATCTTCGCCGACGACCTGCGCGCGCGGGGAGCGACACTGGACGCGTGCGAGCCCGGCCGGTTCGAGACCGAGGTCGCGGCCGGACGGGGCGACGATGTCGCCCTGCTGTGCACCACCTCGGGCACCACCTCCCACCCCAAGCTGGCGATGTTGCAGGCCGGGCCGTTCCTCCGCCACACCGCCGCCTATCTGCGCGCCGACCCGAAGCAGGCGGGAGAGAATTACGTCTCGCTGCTGCCGCTGCCGTGGATCATGGAACAGATCTACGCGGTGGCCCAGCCGCTGCTCTGCCGCACCATCGTCAATTTCGTCGAGGAGCCGGAAACGATGATGGCCGACATGCGCGAGATCGGGCCGCATTTCGTCCTGCTGGCGCCGCGGATGTGGGAGGCGATCGCCGCCGAGGTGCGATCGAAGATGATGGAATCCACCCGCTTCAAGCAGGCGATATTCGCCCTGGGGATGAAGCTGGGCATGCAGGCGCTGGACCGGGGGCGGCGGTCGCGGCTGGCCGACCTGATCCTGTTTTCCGCCCTGCGCGACCGGCTCGGCTTCACCTTCCTGCGCTCGGCCGCCACCGGCGGCGCGGCGCTCGGGCCGGACACCTTCCGCTTCTTCCTGGCGATGGGGATCCCGCTGCGCCAGATCTATGGCCAGACCGAACTGGCCGGCGCCTATACCGTCCACCGCCCGGGCGACATCGATTTCGACTCGGTCGGGCTGCCGTTCGACGATGCCCGCCTGCGAATCGACTCGCCCGACGCCAACGGAGTCGGCGAGATCGTCGCCACCACCGACGGCATGTTCTGCGGCTATTACCGCAATCCCGAGGCCGGCGGCACCGATCTCGTCGATCAGGTCTGGCTGAAGACCGGCGATGCCGGCTACATCAAGCCGGAAACCGGCCATCTGGTGGTGATCGACCGGATCAAGGATCTGGCCACCACCGCGACCGGGGTGCGCTTCTCGCCCCAGTTCATCGAGAACAAGCTGAAATTCTCGCCCTTCATCGCCGAGGCGGTGATCCTGGGGGCGGACCGGCCCTATCTGTCGGCGATCGTCTGCATCCGCTTCTCGATCGTGTCGAAATGGGCGGAAAGCAAGGGGATCGCCTTCACCAACTACACCAGCCTGTCGGCCCAGGAGACGGTGTACGAACTGCTGACCACCGAGGTCGAAAAGGTCAACCGGACGCTGCCCGAGCCGCAGCGCATCCGCAAGTTCCTGCTGCTGTACAAGGAACTCGACGCCGACGACGGCGAACTGACCCGCACCCGCAAGGTGCGCCGCTCGGTAATCAACGAGAAATACGCCGACATCATCCAGTCGGTCTATGCCGACCGCGAGCGGGTGCCGGTCGATGCCGTGATCACCTTCCAGGACGGCACCACCACCCGGGTCAGGACCGACCTGACCGTCGTCACCCTGCTGCCCGCCGCGTCGTCGCGGCTGGCCGCCGAGTAGGAGAGAGGCGATGATCTCCAGCCTGCTGCTGCAACTGATCCTGAACGGCCTGATCGTCGGCGCGCTGTATGGCGTGGTCGCGATGTGCTTCGTTCTGATCTACAAATCGACCCAGGTGGTCAATTTCGCCCAGGGCGAGTTCCTGCTGATCGGCGCCTGGACCTGCTGGTGGCTGGTCACCAGCCTGGAGCTGCCCTTCCTGGCCGCGTTCGTGCTGACCTTCCTGTTCATGATGGTGTTCGGCATCGTCCTGCAAATGGTGGTGCTGCGCCCGCTGATCGGCGAGCCGGTGATCTCGGTGATCATGGTCACCATCGGCCTGTCGATCTTCTTCCAGGCGGTGGTGAAGGCGATCTTCGGGGCCTGGGCCCAGCCCTTCCCCGAAGTGTTCCCGGTCAAGTCGGTGGACGTGTTCGGGCTGCCGGTGCAGCCGGCCTATCTGATGAGCCTGGTGGTGTCGGTGATCATCATGGCCGCCTTCGCCTGGTTCTTCAAATATTCGCGGATGGGGCTGGCGATGCGCGCCACCGCCTTCAATCAGCAGGTGGCACAAAGCCTGGGCATCTCGGTGAAGAGCGTGTTCGCCCTGGCCTGGGCGATCTCGGCGATGGTCTCGGCCCTGGCCGGGGTGGTGGTCGGGATGGTTAACGGCGTCTCCTCGGCGCTGTCGTTCTTCGGCATCAAGGTGTTTCCGGCGGTGATCGTCGGCGGGCTGGATTCGATCGTCGGCGCGATCGTCGGCGGACTGATCATCGGCCTGCTGGAAAACCTCGCCGAATATGCCGACAGCCAGTTCCTCCATTTCGGCAATCTCTACGCCGTCGCGCCGTTCTACGTGCTGGTGATCATCCTGATGATCAAACCCTACGGCCTGTTCGGCACCAAGCGAATCGAGAGGGTGTGATGATCGGCAGCAGCCTCGTTCCCTGTGGTCAGTTCAAGACCTCCTACGCGGAGGACACCACGCTGTTCCTGACCCCGGCCGCCCGCAGGGTCTGCCTCGCCGCGATCCTGCTGGCGGCGGCGGCGCCGCTGGTGCTCGGCCCCTATCTGCTGGCGCTGCTGATCCAGATCGGCTTTTTCGCCATCGCCGCGCTGGGGCTCAACATCCTGGTCGGCTCGACCGGCCAGATCTCGCTCGGCCACGCCGCCTTCTTCGGCTTCGGCGCCTTTGCCTCGGCCTGGCTCAACAGCACCCTCGGGGTGCCGGTGCTGATGGCGATCCCGCTGGCCGGGCTGATGACCACGGTGCTGGGCCTGCTGTTCGGCATTCCCGCCGGGCGGCTGAAGGGGCTGTATCTGGCGATCGCCACCTTTGCCTCGCAATACATTCTGGAGGACTTCTTCGCCCGCGCGACCTGGTTCACCGGCGGCTCGTCGGGAGCGGTGGCCGCGCCGGTCACGCTGTTCGGCTGGGAACTGAGCGGCGACCGCCCGTTCTTCTACGTCGTGCTGGTGTTCCTGGTGGCGATGGCGCTGCTGGCGGCCAACCTGCTGCGGACCCGCGACGGCCGCGCCTTCGTCGCGGTGCGCGACCATTACCTGTCGGCCGAGGTGATGGGCATCAACCTGACCCGCTACCGCATCCTGTCCTTCGGCATCTCGTCGTTCTATGCCGGGGTCGGCGGCGCGCTGTACGGCCACTATCTCGGCTATGTCTCGGCCGAGGGCTTCAACCTGCTGCTGTCGATCCAGTTCCTCGGCATGATCATCATCGGCGGCCTGGGCTCGGTGTCGGGCACGCTGCTCGGCACCGCCTTCATGGTCCTGCTGCCCGAGGTCACTGAGGGGGTGGTCAGCCTGATCAAGCAGATGGCGGGCGACGTGCCGGCGCTGACCTCGGCGCTGGCCTACATCAAGGAGGCCACCATCGGCCTCGCCATCGTCCTGTTCCTGATCTTCGAGCCCGAGGGCCTGATCCACCGCTGGCGGATGATCAAGTCCTACTGGAAACTGTACCCCTTCTCCTACTGATCAAAATAAAAACAATAAAACCATGAAACGGGGAAAACCCCGTTCTGGATCTCGAAACGGGAGGATTCAATAATGTTGACGCGGACTCTGTGCGCCGGGGGGGCCCTGGCCGCCCTCGGCTTCTCCGGCGGCGCGGCCCTGGCCGCCAACAGCCTGGTCGTCGGCCATCTGGCCGACCTGACCGGGGCGACCTCGTCGGTGGGCAAGCCCTATGCCCAGGGCATCGCCGACGCGATGAGCTACATCAACGCCCACGGCGGCATCAACGGCAAGACCATCACCTTCGAAACGGTCGATTACGCCTACGAAGTGCCAAGGGCGATGGCCGCCTACAAGAAACTGTCGAACGGCCCGGACAAGGCGGTCGCCCTCCAGGGCTGGGGCACCAGCGACACCGAGGCCCTGAGCGGGATGGTCGCCAAGGACGAGATCCCCTATTTCTCCGGCTCCTATTCCGGCCATCTGACCGATCCGCAGGGCAAGGGCTCGGCCAAGGCGGCGCCCTACAACTTCTTCTACGGCCCCAGTTATTCCGACGGGTGCCGGGGACTGGTGCAATGGGCGGCGGCCGACTGGAAAAAGCAGGGCCACGCCGGCAAGCCGAAATTCGTCCACATGGGCGACAACCACCCCTATCCCAACGCCCCCAAGCAGGCCTGCGGCGCCTATGCCAAGGAACTGGGCTTCGAGGTGCTGAACGAAATTCAGTATTCGCTGAAGCCGGGTGACTTCAAGGCCCAGTGCCTCAGCCTCAAGCAATCCGGCGCCAACTACGCCTATCTGGCCAACACCGCCGGCTCGACCATCTCGCTGCTGAAATCCTGCGAGACGGTGGGGACCAAGGTCCAGTTCCTCGCCAACATCTGGGGCACCGACGAAGGCGCCCTGCGCACGGCGGGCGACGCCGCCGACGGGCTGGTCTGGGTGGTCGGCGCCGCGACCTGGACCGATCCGGTGCCCGGCATGGCGCTGGTGCGCAACATCTCGCGGGTGTCCGACCCCGGCGGCACCGAGCCGCGCTCGGTGCATTACGTCCGCGCCGTCTGCTCGGTCTATTACATGAAGGAGGCGATGGAACTGGCCGACCGAATGCCGGACGGCATCACCGGCCCCAACATCAAGCAGGCGATGTATCAGAAAAAGGGCTGGGTCCCCGCCGGCCTGGAGGGCGTCTGCCTGCCGTCGGCCTGGGCCGCCGACGATCATCGCGGCACCACCGTGGTCAAGGTCTATCAGGCCGCCACCAAGGGCGGCACGATCGCCATGACCCCGGTCTACACCGCCGAGCTGCCCCGCCGGGCGGAATGGCTGGGCTGGTAAACGGCGACGGATCGACCCGGGAGGAGGCGGCCGCGCCGCCCTCTCCCCTCTTCCCTCCGACCCTGGCGCGGGGATACAGGCATGAGTGAAGCCACGGCCAGACTCGAAACGGCGGTCGAAATGCCGCTGTTGTCGGTCAACAACATCGAAGTGGTCTATGACGAGGTGATCCTGGTGCTGCGCGGGGTCAGCCTCGACGTGCCCAGGGGACGGATCGTCACCCTGCTCGGCCCCAACGGGGCCGGAAAATCGACCACGCTGAAGGCCATTTCCGGCCTGCTCGGCACCGAACACGGCCGGGTGTCGCGCGGCAGCATCACCTTCATGGGCGAGGAGATCGCCAACCGCCCGCCGGAGGAGATCGTCCGGCGCGGCATCTTCCAGGTGATGGAAGGCCGCCGCATCGTCGAGGACATGACGGTGATCGAGAATCTGCGGCTGGGGGCGTTCACCCGCCGCGACGGCGG